>NZ_JBEYXK010000009.1:150115-150580 GCF_040645035.1 Streptomyces sp. NPDC046876
CAGCCACAGACGGCCGCCGGACGCCGAGACGTGCGAGACCGGGTAGCGATCTGCCGCGTCCACCAGCCGCCGACGGCGGTCAGGCGCTGAGACGTGAGGGCCCACGTAGCGATCTGGTGCGCTACCGGCCACAGACGGCCGCCGGACGCCGAGGAGAGAGGAGCGCGTAGCGATCTGGGGCGTCTTCCCGCTCCTGGCGGTCATCTCATCGTCGTCGCGTGCAGGTTGGAGCCCTTTGGCTTCGGAGCGGGCCGCTGAAGGGGGGCTTGGAAGCTCGGCTACCCGCATGCCCGGGGCTGGGCAGGGGTGGTGGTCCCGGGAGGAAGGATTCTGCACATCGAGACCCCGACTGCCCTCTCTGACGAGGGATGAGGCTGGACTTGACCCCCTGGCCATCCTTCGGGGGCTTCCCGGCAGCTCTTTGGCATTTCGGGGTGGGACGGCGGGTCAAGGGTGGCCGAAGGC
>NZ_JBEYXK010000010.1:0-147860 GCF_040645035.1 Streptomyces sp. NPDC046876
CCGGCGGGGCTGAAATCAGCCCCGTCGGCGTTTGAGGCGCGGGGGGTACCCCCAGCGGTAGCTGGGGGAGAAGGGGCGGGGAGGGGAACGGCTCCGCGCAGCGGGAGCGGAAGGCCCGGCCGGGGCCGCCCCGGCTACGGTTCAGCACGACCCGTCTCACGGAGGAAGTGCACATGAACCGCTCGCCCGAATCCTTCCGGCTCCTCCCCGGCGCCGCCGCATCGCCGGTGATCCTGCACGTGCCGCACTCCTCGCGCGCCATACCGGCCTCCGTCCGCAGCGGCATCGTGCTCGACGACCCTGCCCTCGAACGGGAGTTGGACCACATCACCGACTCCCACACCGCGGACATCGCCGCAGCGGCCGCAGCCGCCTCGGCCGTCACTCCGTGGCAGTTCGTCAACCAGCTGTCGCGGCTGGTCATCGACCCCGAACGCTTCCCCGACGAGCGCGAGGAGATGCTCGCCGCCGGCATGGGGGCGGTGTACACGCGCACCACCCACCGCGAGGCCCTGCGCCCGGACGGCTTCGACGGACGGCCGCTGCTCGACCGCTACTTCCACCCGTACGCGGAGGCGATGACACGGGCCGTGGAGGACCGGCTGGCGGCCGTCGGACGAGCCGTGGTCATCGACGTGCACTCCTACCCGACGCAGGCCCTCCCGTACGAACTGCACGGCGACGGTCCCCGGCCGCCGCTCTGCCTGGGCACGGACCCCTTTCACACACCGCCCGGCCTGCGCGCCGCGGCCGAGAAGGCCTTCGCCGGCTTCGGCGGGACCGGGCTCGACAGCCCCTTCGCCGGCACGTACGTGCCCTTGCGGCACTACGGGCGCGACCGGCGGGTCGGTGCGCTGATGGTCGAGATCCGCCGAGACGTGTACATGGCCGAGCCGGGCGGGGCCGCCGGCCCCGGGCTCGACGCCTTGGCGGCGGCCCTGGCGCAACTCGTCGACAGCCTCGACGTGTAGCGGTTCAGGCCCTCCGCCGGGAATCGTGGCCTCCGCGCCCTGCGTGCCACACTGCGCGGATGCCGCCCTTCGTGACCGTCGCCGCCTATGCCCCGTCCGGTGTGGGGATGCTCGGGGCGGGGATCGCCGCCGAGGTGTTCGACGCGCGGGGGCCCGGCCTGCCCGCGTTCGACTTCGCCCTCTGCACCGACCGGCCCGGCCGGGTGCGCACCGACACCGGTCTGCCGCTGGTGGTCGAACACGGCCTGGACCGGCTGGCCGCCGCGGACCTGGTGATCACGCTGCCCTGGGCCGACTTCCGCACGCCGCCCGGCCCGGCCGTGCTCGATGCCCTGGCGGCGGCACGCGGGCGCGGGGCACTGATCGCGGGGCACTGCGTGGGCGCCTTCGCGCTCGCCGCGGCAGGGCTGCTCGACGGGCGGCGGGCCACCACCCACTGGCGCTTCGCGGCACTGCTGGCCGAGCGGTACCCGGCCGTCACCGTCGAGCCGGAGGCCCTGTACATCGACGAGGGGGAGATCATCACCGGCGCCGGGGCCGCAGCCGGCTTCGACCTCTGCCTGCACCTGCTGCGCCGCGAGTACGGGGCGACGACGGCCAACACGATCGCCCGCGATCTGGTGCTGCCCTCGCACCGCGACGGCGGGCAGGCGCAGTACCTGGCCACGCCCGTTCCGCAGGACTGCCAGGACGAACGGCTCGCCGAGGTGCTCGACTGGGCCCGCGCCCATCTGCACGAGCCGCTTCCCGTGGCCGAGTTGGCCCGGCGGGCCCTGATGAGCAGGCGCTCCTTCGCCCGCCGGTTCGCCGCCGCGACCGGCACCACCCCGCACGCCTGGCTGCTGGGACTGCGGGTGAGCCGGGCGGAGGAGCTGCTGGAGACCACGGACCTGCCGGTCGACGAGGTGGCCCGGCTCGTCGGCTTCGGGAGCGCGGCCGTGCTGCGTGCGCAGTTCGTCCGCCGGCGCGGGGTGCCGCCGCGCTCGTACCGGCGCTCCTTCTCGCGTATGCCCCGGGGGAGGCCGTCGGCCTGAGGCCGCGCGGGCCGGTGCAGCGGCACCGGAGCCGGGGCAAGCACCGTCTTCCCCCTCACCCTCACCTGGCTCTGACGGGCAGCAGGTGCCGCCGACCCCTCGCGAGTTACCCGCCGGTAAGGAATGATGGCGGGGCGACCAACCACACGGCCGGGGGCTGAGGCAGCGGTGACGACTTTCGACGAACGGGCCAGGGTGCACGCCTTCCGGGACGACGCCCTGGGGGAGCACGACGCCGTCGGCCTCGCCGCGGCGATCCGGCGGGGCGAGGTCTCCGCAGCCGAGGCCGCCCGCGACGCGGCGGAGCGGGTGCGGGCGGTCGAGGCGCAGCTCAACGCGGTCCAGGCGCACGTCGACGCCCCGGCGCACGCGCACACCGCCGGCACGGCGGGCGCCGCCTTCGCCGGGGTGCCCACCTTCGTCAAGGACAACACGGACTACGCGGGACTGCCCACCGGTCACGGCAGCGCGGCCTTCCGCCCGCGGCCGGCCCGGCGGCACGCACCGTTCGCCCGGCAGTTCCTGAGCAGCGGCGTCACGGTGCTGGGCAAGACCCGCCTGCCCGAGTTCGGGTTCAGCCCCAGCACCGAGTACGAGGGCGCCGAGCCGGTGCGCAACCCGTGGCACACGGGCCACTCGGCCGGCGGTTCCTCGGGCGGCAGCGCGGCGCTCGTCGCCGCCGGGGCGGTGCCGATCGCGCACGCCAACGACGGCGGGGGCTCGATCCGGATACCGGCCGCCTGCTGCGGGCTCGTCGGCCTCAAGCCGACCCGCGGCCGGGTCGTGGCGAACGCCCAGAGCCGCCAACTGCCGCTGGACATCGTCTCCGACGGCATCGTGAGCCGCTCCGTGCGCGACGCGGCCGCCTTTCTCGCCGCCGCCGAGACGTACTGGCAGAACCCGAAGCTGCCGCCGCTCGGACGGGTCGAAGGCCCCTCGAACCGGCGCCTGCGCATCGGGTTCCTGCTGGACTCCCCGAACGGTGTCCACTCCGACGACACCACCCGGGAAGCGGTCACGCAGACCGTGGCGACGCTCCAACGCCTCGGCCACACCGTGGAGCCGGTGGAGCTGGCCGTCGACCCGCGTTTCACCGAGGACTTCCTCACGTACTGGGGCATGCTCTCCTTCCTCCTCGGCGTCACGGGCCGCACCCTCGGCGCCGACTTCGACCGCCGCCGCATGGACGGCCTGAGCCGGGGGCTGCGCGAGGCGTACCTGGACGGCTGGCGCCGGACCCCCGGCGTACTGCGCCGGCTGAAGCGCACGACGGAGGCGTACGCGGCGTCGTTCCGCGGACTCGACCTCGTCCTCACGCCGGTGCTCGCCCACACCACGCCGCGGCTCGGCCACCTCAGCCCGGCCGTCCCGTACCCGGCGCTCATCGAGCGGATCCTCGCCTACGTGGCGTTCACCCCGGTCAACAACGTCGTCGGCACGCCCTCGATCTCGCTGCCCGCCCCGAACGCGACGCAGGACGGCCTGCCCGTCGGCGTCATGTTCTCCGGCCGCCCCGGCGGCGAACGGAAACTGCTGGAGCTCGCCTTCGAGCTGGAGGCCGACCAGCCGTTCCGGCGCATCCAGGACCGGTGACACCGCCACTGCCGCACCGGCCCCGAGGCCGGGCCGACAGCGCCCCACGGCCCCGCCCCCGATGTGCAGGGGTCCCGGCCGCGCGGTAGCGTCGATGGCGTGCGCTGCCGTCCGCACCGCTGGGCGCTGCCCAGCCGGTCAGCTCGGGGATGTCGGCCGAGGAACGGGATCGTATGGCGAAGCACACCGTCGCCGCGGCGGCTGCCGCGGCCACTGCCTGTCTGGCGGTGTTCGCCCCGGCACCGGGCAGCGCCGCCGCCCCGGCACCGGCGCAGTCCGGCGGGACCGGCGCGCCGGCCGGGGCGCGGTTCGTGCCCGGCCCCTGCCCGAAGACGCCCGAGCCGATCGCCGCCCTGAGCAAGGCGCGGTGCGGCGTCCTGGTGGCCCCCGAAAACCGCGCCCGCCCCGGCGGCCGGACCATCAAGCTGGCCGTGGCGGTCATCCCCGCCGTCAAGGCGAAGCCGGGCGCGGATCCCGTGGTGTTCATGTCGGGCGGCCCCGGCGGTGAGACCTTCGACGACATCCCGTTCCTGGTCGACTCCGGCCTGAACCGGGATCGCGACCTGGTGATCATGGCCCAGCGCGGCAACCTCTACGACGAGCCCAACCTGGCCTGCCCGGAGCTGGACCGGGTCGCCGCACAGTCCGTGGGGCTCCCCTCCTACACCCCGTCGACGCAGCGGCTCACGCTCGACGCGGTGAAGCGGTGCCGGGACCGCCTGACGGCCGACGGGACCGACCTGAGTGCCTACAACAGCACCGAGAACGCCGCCGACTTCGCCGACCTGCGCACGGCGCTCGGCATCAAGCAGTGGAACGTCTACGGCCACTCCTACGGCAGTGACCTGGCCCTGACCTACCTGCGCCTCCACCCCCAGGGGATCCGGGCGGTGGCGCTCGACTCCGCCGCCCCTCCGCAGTTCGTCTCCCTGCCGTTCGGCTGGGCCAGCGCCGGAGAGGGCCTGGACCACCTCTACCGGGCATGTGCGGCGGAGCCCCGCTGCAAGAGCCGCTACCCGGACCTCGAGCGCACCCTGAACGAGCAGGTGCGCAAGCTGGAGGCCCATCCCCTGACGCTGAACGTACGGCCGCCGCAGGGCGGAGACCCGGTGAAGGTCGTCCTCGACGGCGGCGCCCTGGTGAACCTGCTGGTCGCCAAGGCGATCCCGCTCGCCGACGTCCCGGCCGCGATCGACGAACTCGCCCGTGGACGTCCGGAGCGCTTCGCCCGGGCCCGCGCCGCCGGTTCGGTCCAGGTCGTCGGCCAGAACGCCCACGGTCTGACGAACTCGGTGGTGTGCAGCGAGTGGGTCCCGGGCCACTCGGCGTCCGAGGTGCTGAACGCGGGCCGCCGGGCCTTCCCCGACTGGCCGGACCCGGTCCTGGCCCAGACGCCCCAACTGGCCTTCCAGGAGCAGGTGTGCCGAGTATGGAACGTTCCGGACCGTACCGCCGTGCAGCGGGTGGCCCCCGCCGGCTCCGTGCCGACGCTCTTCCTCAACGGGACGTTCGACATGAAGACCGGGGCGAGCTGGGCGCAGAAGACGGCCCGTGCGCTGCCCCACTCGACCACCGTGCAGATCCCCGGCATCGGTCACTGGACGGTCCCGCAGTCGCCCTGCGCCCAGAAGGTGCTGGCGTCCTTCCTCACCCGTCCGACCGCGCCCGACACCGGATGCGTGGCGGACCTCACGTGGGAACCGTTCACGATCACCCCGAAGTGACCGAGTGACCCAGTGACCGAGCAACCGGGAGGGCAGATGTCTCCCCACCACGTGTTCCGCCGCCGCACCGTGCGACGGATGCGCGCCACGCCGGCCGTGGCGGCGACCGGAATCCTCGTCACCGGCCTGCTCGCGATGCCCGCGAGCGCACAGGACACCCCCACCCCCACCCCCGGCACCGGAGCGCTCGGAACGGTCGCCCGCACCGCAGGCGACGCCCGCTACGAGCCGGGCCCGTGCCCAAAGACGGCAGAGCCGATCGCGGAGCTCAAGGGAGCCCGCTGCGGAACGCTCACCGTGCCCGAGAACCGGGCCGGGCCGAACGGCCGCACCGTCAAACTCGGCGTCGCGGTCGTGCCGGCGGTGGCCGCCCACCCGAAGCCGGACCCGATCGTGTGGCTCGCCGGCGGACCCGGTGACGACGCGGTCGGCGAGGCGAAGATGGCGGTCGACGGAGGCATGAACCGCGACCGGGACCTGATCCTCATGTCCCAGCGGGGCACGTACTCGGCCGATCCGGCGCTCACCTGCGCCAACATCGACGAGTTCAACGCGCGCGCCACCGGGCTGGTCTACGACGCCCCGTCCACCGGGCGCGAGCACGTCCGGGCCACGAAGGCCTGCCGCGACAAACTGGCGGCGAGCGGGGCCGACCTCAGCGCCTACAACGACCTCGAGAGCTCCGCCGACCTCGCGGACCTGCGCAAGGCGCTGGGCCTCGAGCAGTGGAACGTCTACGGCATCTCCTACGGCACCCAGCTGGCGCTGGTCTCCATGCGCCTGCACCCGGAGGGCATCCGGTCCGTCGGTATCGACGGCATCCTGCCGCCGTCCACGGCGGGCTCGGCCCTGACCTGGAGCGCCGCCAAGCAGGGCTTCGACGGCCTCTTCAAGGCCTGCGCGGAGCAGCCCGCCTGCAACCGCCGCTATCCCGACCTGCCGGCCACCTTCGAACGCCTCGTCCGACAGCTCGAGGCCGAGCCGGTCACCACCACCGTCACGCTCCCCGACAGCAAGAAGCAGGTCAAGGTCGTCCTGGACGGTGGAGCCCTGGTGAACTGGATGACCTCCGCCACCCACGTGGCGACGCAGGTGCCCCGGGCCCTGGACGAGCTGGCCCACGGCAAGCCCCGGCGGATCGCCGAGCAGTGGGCGGTCGCCAAGTACAGCCCCCAGGCCATCGGCAGGACGTCCCACGGAATCGTCTACGGCGTCTTCTGCAGCGAGTGGACGCCGTACGAGACCCGGGAGCAGGCGCTCGCGGGAGGCCGCAAGGCCTTCCCGACGTTCCCGCGCTCGGTACAGGCCCAGGCCCCGCAGCTGACCTTCCTCCGTGAGGACTGCGACGCCTGGAACGTCCCCGCGGCGACGCGCTCGATCCGGGACGTCACCAGGAGCGACATCCCCACCCTGGCCCTCTCGGGCGGCTTCGACGCCCAGACCGGCGCGGCCAACGGCCCGTACGTCGCCCGTACGCTGAAGAACGCCACGGTCGTCACGGTCCCCTACGAGCCGCACGTCGTGTTCGCCACGTCGAAGTGCGCACAGGAGATCACCGGTTCGTTCTTCGACACCCCGACCGCCCCGAACACCGCATGCCTCAAGGCCCTCAAGCCGCCGCAGTTCGAGATCGGCCCCTGAGGGACGTCTGATACCGAGGGGCCGGCCGCCGGATTCCCGGCGGCCGGCCGATGCCGTCTGCGCGGCGGAGTCGGACATGCGACTGGGGCCAAAACGAGTCGGAAGATCCAGATCCGCAGCGCCGGAACGGCCACGGACCGCGGATTCGGACACCCAGCGTGCCCGGCCCTGTCGAGGGGCGCGGCACCGCGCCCGCCCGAGAACGATGTCGTGCCTGGTCAGCGGCGCCTGTCCGGTTGTCGCCGAGTGGCGGGTTCGACACGGTGTCCGGCCGCTGCCGGATGCGTACCGTCACCGCTCTGCGACGCAGGGAGGTCTGAAGAGCAATGGGCAACAGCAGCATGAGGAACGATGTGGGAACGGCCTACATCAACGACGTGTTCATGCGCCACCCACTGACCACGCGCAACCAGGAGGAATTGGAGATCGCCGCCCGGGCCGCCGGCATCCTGCAGCGGAACCAACTGCGGAGGATACTCAAGCGCACGCCCCAGGGCGGGGGCGAGCAGATCAACCCGATCGGGTTCTCCCTGAACAAGGTGCGCTACGGCGGCTTCCCCCAGGAGGAGGCGACGGCGCACGAGCGCGGCTGGCGCGCCTACATGAACGTCGGCGTACCGGTCGTCGAGGAGCGGAGCGACATCCAGCAGCCCCCTCCCGACCTGGTCTCCAAGCAGACGTACATCAACGGCACCGACCCGATCAAGATAACCGTGACGGACACGGTGGAGTTCTCGATCTCGAACACGATCAGCTGGTCGCTCCAAGGGGAGGTGAAGCTCACCTTCGGGGCGAAATCCATCGCATCGCTCCAGCAACAGCTCCAGAAGAGCATGGAGATGAAGCAGTACCAGAAGACCACCCTGCTCAACAGCAAGGACAACCAGGGCGTCAACACGGAGTCCCAGACCGAGGCGACGAGCAACACCACGGCCACCAGTTCCGTCACCGGCACCGGGGAGTTGTGGGGGGAACTCCTGATCGGGATCACCGGCTCCGTCAGCGGATCGCTGACCACCGAATGGAAGCACCAGTCGTCGGTCAGCCTGGAAGTCGCCAGCCGGGCCGACGTGATGGCCACGACGCGCCGTGAGATCCGCCAGTTCGACTACGAGTTCCCCGTCACCTTCGGCGGCTGGATCGCCCTGTACTACCCCGCTCCGGTGGAGGTCAAGGAGCCTTCGAAGCAGGGTGGCGACCCCAGGTACTCCAAGGTCATCGCGTGGAAGCTCGGCGAGGCCGACCTCGATTCCAGCCGCTTCGACCTCGCCGACGAAGGAAAGCG
The DNA here is from genome assembly GCF_040645035.1 of Streptomyces sp. NPDC046876. Taxonomy (NCBI): domain Bacteria; kingdom Bacillati; phylum Actinomycetota; class Actinomycetes; order Kitasatosporales; family Streptomycetaceae; genus Streptomyces; species Streptomyces sp. NPDC046876. Next base: position 8,249 of record NZ_JBEYXK010000010.1, read on the forward strand.
GTTCATGCAGAAGGGGACGGCCGAAATCGTCGCCGTCCGTACCGGAGAACACCGCGTCTTCCAGCCGGAAACCCTCGATTACCAGACCCAGAAGCAGCCCCTTTAGAAGAGGCAGGAGGAAAAGCCCATGTCCTTCAAGAACATCTTTGACAACGGCGGGGACGAGGCCGGTTCCGCCGACAAGTCCGCTCGGGCACTCAACGAGGACGCTCCGGGATCCGGGGACGTCTCCGAGGCCGTGCGCAAGCTGGAGAGCGAGCGCGACCCGTGGCTCGTGCGCCAGACCGCGCACGGGGCTTTCGACGTCATGGGTTTCCTGAACCCGCTCTTCCGGAACGCCCAGGGCATCGCCGCCGCGCAGCGCCAGGTCTCCGAGGACCCCGGTGCGACGTCCACCATGGCCGCGGCCACCACGAAGGCGTTCGGACCGCCGAAGGTCAGCATCAGCGACGACGACATGCCGAAGCTCGAAGACCTGTCGAAGCTCATCGGCAACAGGCGGAACTACTCCCTCATCGCGACGGGTCTGGGAACCTCCGAGGGCCTGGTGGTCGACCCCTCGGCGAACACGGCGTACGTCGCCGACCGGGGCGGCAAGAAGCTGTCCGCGGTGAAGGTCGACACCGGCTCCCAGCGCGTGGTCGCGAGCGCCCTCGGCGACATCGGCGATGTGAGGGTGGACGGCCAGGGCACGGCGTACACCACGGACTACGGCGGGCGCCTGCTCGCGGTGGACCTGTCCAGCGGCTCCTCCCGCAAGATCGCCGACGTCAACGGCGCCTACGGGGTCGCGCTCGATGCAGCGGGCAAGGCCTACGTCGCCAACTGGATCGACGGACAACTGATCGCCGTCGACCTGCCGGGCGGCCAGAAGACGACGATCGCCACCGGCCTGGGGCAGGGCATCGGCGGAGTGGCACTGGACGGGCGGGGCAAGGCGTACATCGGCCGGAAGGACGGCGGCGGCAAGCTGCACGAGGTCGACCTGGCCGCCCGCACCCACCGCGTCGTCACCACCCTCGCAGGATCCAGCACCATCCGCGTGGTCCTCGACGGCGCCGGCCGGGCGTACACCATCGACCACGTGAACGGGAGCCTGTACGAGATCACCCTCGCGGACGGCGCGCAGCGCGTCGTGGCCACCGGGCTCGGTACGTGCGAGGGCCTCGCGCTGGACACCGTCAACGGCTGGATCTACGTCAGCAACCGAGAAGGCCAGCTGTGGCAGATCAACCAGCGCGCCGCCCTCGCCCTGGGCGGCGTCGGCAAGGTCGCGCCCTGAGCCGGCGATCTGCCCGGCACTGCCAGGATGCCCGGCGCGGCGGAGAGCGAAAGGCCGCGCCGGGCTTCCGCACGTCGGCTTGACCGATGAACCTGCGGCAACGTAGCTTTCGGCGCACCGACTCGTGAGCTGAGGGAAGGAGGCGACGTCGGATGTCCACCATCTCCGCACTGCGTCGCCTCGCCCACCAGGTCGCCTGGACCCCGGGTCGTGTAGCACACGGCTGCTGAGCAGCCCCCTTTTGCCGGCGTGCCCTTTTCGCGGCCCCGGCGTTTTGTGATTCTCGATTTCTGTCACCGCCTGCGGTGCGTCGTCGCCTGCCGACGTGCGCCCCCGGCGGGTCCTCGAGCTGCGCCACCGAAACAGAAAGCTCCTGACATGGCGACTAGGACCATCAGATCCACCGCGCACCGAAACGGGGACATGCCGTGGTAGCGCCCCGGATCACCGTCAACGGGAAAGAAACGCCGATCTCACCGGCTGCGCCCCACACCACGGTGTTGGACCTCCTGCGCGAGCGGGGCCTCACCGGCACCAAGGAGGGCTGTGCCGAAGGGGAATGCGGGGCCTGTTCCGTCCTGGTGGCCCGTCCCGGGGTGGACAAGCCCACGGACTGGGTGGCGGTCAACGCCTGCCTGCTCCCGGCCGCGGCGCTCGACGGCCAGGAGGTCGTCACCTCCGAAGGCCTCGCCACCGTCGGCGCGCCCGGCACGCCGCCCGCGCTGCACCCGGTTCAGGAGGAGATGGCGGTCCGCGGCGGCTCCCAATGCGGTTACTGCACCCCGGGGTTCGTCTGCAGCATGGCCGCCGAGTACTACCGGCCCGACCGCTGCGCGCACGCCCCGGCGGACCCGGCCGGCCGCACCGACCCGGAGCACGGTCCGAACGGATTCGACCTGCACGCACTGAGCGGGAACCTGTGCCGCTGCACCGGATACCGCCCGATCCGCGATGCCGCGTTCGCCGTCGGTGCGCCCACCGGGGAAGACCCCCTGGCGCAGCGCCGGGACCAGGCCCCGCCCGAACCGGTGGCCACCGCGTACACCCGGGGGGACAGCGCGTTCCTGCGGCCGGCCACCCTGGCCGGAGCACTGCAGGTGCTGGGCGAGCGGCCCGAGGCGGTCGTGGTTGCCGGCAGCACCGACTGGGGCGTGGAGGTGAACATCCGCTCGCGCCGCGCGGCGTGCGTGGTCGCCGTCGACCGGCTGCCCGAACTGCGGGAGCTGCACGTCGCATCCGACCACATCGAGATCGGTGCGGCCTTGACGCTCACCGAGATCGAACGCCGCCTCCACGGCAGCGTCCCGCTGCTGGCCGAGCTGTTCCCGCAGTTCGCCTCGCGGCTCATCCGCAACAGCGCGACCCTCGGCGGCAACCTGGGCACCGGCTCACCCATCGGTGACAGCCCGCCGGTGCTGCTCGCGCTGGAGGCCTCGGTGGTGCTCGCCGGCGCCGACGGCGAGCGCGAGGTCCCGCTGGCGCAGTACTTCACCGGCTACCGGCAGAGCGTGCGCCGGCCCGGCGAGCTGATCCGCGCGGTGCGCGTTCCGCTGCCGCTGTCGCCCGTCACGGGCTTCCACAAGATCGCCAAGCGGCGCTTCGACGACATCTCCAGCGTGGCGGTCGCCTTCGCGCTCGACATCGAGGACGGCATCGTCCGCAAGGCCCGCATCGGCCTGGGCGGCGTGGCCGCCACCCCGATCCGCGCCCTCGCCACCGAGGCGGCCCTGGAGGGCGAGCCGTGGGCGGCGCAGACCGTCGAGGCCGCGGCCCGGACGCTGCGGGCCCAGGGCACCCCGATGGACGACCACCGCGCCAGCGCCGAATACCGCTGCGCGATGCTCGGCCAGAGCCTGCTGAAGCTGTACGCACAGACCACCGAGGCGGTGTCGTCATGAGCCATCTGTCCGAACGCCCCGAGAAGCCCGTCGTCGGCGTCCCCATGCCGCACGAGAGCGCCCACGCCCACGTCACCGGCACCGCGCTCTACACCGACGACCTGGTCCACCGCACCAAGGACGTGCTGCACGCCTACCCCGTCCAGGTCATGAAGGCCTGCGGCAGGATCACCGCGCTGCGCACCGCGCCCGCGCTCGCCGTGCCCGGCGTGGTCCGCGTACTGACCGGGGCGGACGTGCCCGGCGTCAACGACGCCGGCATGAAGCACGACGAGCCGCTGTTCCCCGACGAGGTCATGTTCCACGGCCACGCGGTCGCCTGGGTGCTCGGCGAAACCCTGGAGGCGGCGCGTCTCGGCGCGGCGGCCGTGGAGGTGGAACTCGACGAACGGCCCTCCCTGATCACCTTGCAGGAGGCGATCGCCGCCGAGAGCTTCCACGGCGCCCGGCCCGTGATGGTCTCCGGCGACGTGGACGCCGGCTTCGCCGACTCCGCGCACGTGTTCACCGGCGAGTTCCGGTTCTCCGACCAGGAGCACTTCTACCTCGAGACGCACGCGGCGCTGGCCCTCGTCGACGAGGCCGGGCAGGTGTTCGTCCAGAGCAGCACCCAGCACCCGTCGGAGACCCAGGAGATCGTGGCCCACGTGCTCGGCCTGCACAGCCACGAGGTGACCGTGCAGTGCCTGCGCATGGGGGGCGGCTTCGGCGGCAAGGAGATGCAGCCGCACGGCTTCGCGGCCGTCGCCGCGCTCGGCGCCAAGCTGACCGGCCGCCCGGTCCGGGTACGGCTCAACCGCACCCAGGACCTGACCATGTCCGGCAAGCGGCACGGCTTCCACGCCACCTGGAAGATCGGTTTCGACACCGAGGGCCGCATCCAGGCCCTGGACGCCACCCTGACCGCGGACGGCGGCTGGAGCCTGGACCTGTCCGAGCCGGTCGTGGCCCGCGCGCTGTGCCACATCGACAACACCTACTGGATCCCCCACGCGCGCATCGCCGGCCGCATCGCCAGGACCAACAAGGTCTCCAACACCGCCTTCCGCGGCTTCGGCGGACCCCAGGGCATGCTGGTGATCGAGGACATCATGGGCCGGTGCGCGCCGCTGCTCGGCCTGGACCCGACGGAGCTGCGCGAGCGCAACTTCTACCGGCCGGGCCAATACACCCCGTACGGACAGCAGGTCGTCCAGCCCGAACGGATCTCCGCCGTCTGGCAGCAGGTCAAGGAGAACGGCGACCTCGCGGACCGCCGGCGCGAGATCGCCGCCTTCAACGCCGCGCACCCGCACACCAAGCGGGCCCTCGCCCTCACCGGCATCAAGTTCGGCATCTCGTTCAACCTCACCGCCTTCAACCAGGGCGGCGCGCTGGTGCTGATCTACAAGGACGGCTCGGTCCTGATCAACCACGGCGGCACCGAGATGGGCCAGGGCCTGCACACCAAGATGCTGCAGGTGGCCGCGACCACGCTGGGCATCCCGCTGCACAAGGTGCGCCTCGCCCCGACCCGCACCGACAAGGTGCCCAACACCTCCGCCACCGCCGCCAGTGCCGGGGCGGACCTCAACGGTGCGGCGGTGAAGAACGCCTGCGAGCAGCTGCTCGCCCGGCTGCTGCAGGTGGCCGGGACCCGGCTGGGTGCGAACGCCTCGGACGTGCGCATCGTCGAGGGCGTCGCCCGCGTCCTCGGCAGCGGCGAGGAGCTGGCCTGGGACGACCTGGTGCGCACCGCGTACCTCCAGCGGGTCCAGTTGTCGGCGGCCGGCTTCTACCGGACCGAGGGCCTGCACTGGGACGCGAAGGCGTTCAGGGGCTCCCCGTTCAAGTACTTCTCCCACGGCGCGGCCGCGGCCGAGGTGGAGGTGGACGGGTTCACCGGCCAGTACCGCATCCGGCGGGTGGACATCGTCCACGACGTCGGCGACAGCCTGTCCCCGATGATCGACATCGGACAGGTCGAGGGCGGCTTCGTCCAGGGCGCCGGCTGGCTGACGCTCGAGGACATGCGCTGGGACACCGGTGACGGGCCGAACCGCGGCCGGCTGCTGACCCAGGCCGCGAGCACCTACAAGCTGCCGAGCTTCTCGGAGATGCCCGAGGAGTTCAACGTCACGCTGCTGGAGAACGCCACCGAAGAGGGCGCGGTCTACGGTTCCAAGGCGGTGGGCGAGCCCCCGCTGATGCTGGCGTTCTCGGTACGGGAAGCACTGCGGCAGGCCGCCGCGGCCTTCGGGCCCGCCGGAGTCAGCGTGCAACTCGCCTCCCCGGCGACCCCGGAGGCGGTGTACTGGGCGATCGAGTCGGCCCGGGGCGCCCGCACAGGCACCGGCGCCGGCGCCGGAACGGGGATCCCCGCCGACACGAGCACCTTGAGCAATGCCTGACATGACCTGGGTGGCCGCGGTCGCGCGGTTGCGGACCCGCCGGGAACCCGGCGTGCTCGTGACCGTCGCGACCGTGCGCGGCCACGCACCCCGCAAGGCCGGTGCCAAGCTCGTCGTGGGGCGGACCGAGACCTGGGGCTCGATCGGCGGCGGCAACATCGAGGCCGTCGCGATCGACCGGGCCCGCGAGGTCATCGCCGTGCCCGGCGCGGAGCCGGAGCTGATGGAGTTCGCCCTCAACGACAAGGCCGCCGGCCGACACGGCGTGCAGTGCTGCGGCGGGGCCGTCAGCGTCCTGCTCGAACCGCTGCCGGTGGTCCCGGCGGTGGCGGTCTTCGGCGTCGGACACGTCGGGCTGGAGCTGGCCCGCATCCTGGCCCGCCAGGACCTGGATCTGCACCTGATCGACAGCCGCCCCGACCAGCTCGCCGGTGAACGGCTCGCCGTGCTCGCGGACGCGGTGGCCCAGATCCACGTGCACCACACCCCCCTGCTGCCCGAGGAGGTGCTCGCGGAGCTGGCCCCCGGCACCCACGTGCTGATCATGACCCACGACCACGCCGAGGACGCCGCACTGTGCGACGCCGCCCTGCGCACCCCCGGCCTCGGCTCGATCGGACTGATCGGCTCGGCCGCCAAATGGGCGCGGTTCAAGCAGCGCCTGGCCACCGAGGGCGGCCACGACGCCGCCGCGATCGACCGGATCAAGACCCCCATCGGAATGACCGGGATCACCGGCAAGGAACCCGCCACGATCGCGGTCGGAGTCGCAGCGGACCTCCTGCTCACCTTCGAACGGGACGGCAGCTGACCCCGGGTCGGACTCCCTTCAGGGGTCCCTGCAGGGAGCCGGGCCGGTGGAGCAGCAGCACGGAGTGCTCGCGCAGGGCGGAGGCGATCTCGTCCGCGCCGCGGGTGCGCAGGAGCACGGTGTCCGGCGCGTCGTCCGGCATCACACGGAGCAGGATGCATTTTCCGGCGGGGGCGACGGCGGTGCCCGCCACGTGGGTCGGTCACCTCGTGGGCGGACCGTTCCTTCGACGAGGCCGCGCGCCCTCGCGGCGGCCGCCGCGGCATCCACGCGGGGGGTCAGCCGAGCGCCATTCGGCAAGCCCACTTCTGCGGTCGAGCGCCGCCAGGGACGCGTCCTCGACGGCTGCGGCTGCGGGTTCGGCCGCTTCGGCCGTGACGGAGTGCTCACCGAACACGGCGATGCGGGTCCCGCCGCACTCGCCCACCACCATGCGGGAGGGCGCCCGGCGGCCCACCAGCCGGGGGCGCCCGAACCGGTGGCGCAGACCTCGGGTCGCGTGGGCGAGGGCTTTGGCGGCGACCGCGGCGGCCTGACGTCACAGGAGCTGCTTGCCGCCGAGGGCCCCGTGTTCCGTCACAGTGGCGGGAGAGGGCCGCGCCGCGGCAGGCCCGCGGCGCGCACAAACGCCCCGCGCGCCGCCGAACGAACCGGTCGCGGCGCTGGCGGCCGGTTACAGCTGTCCGTGGTTCTTCAGGACGCGGCGGGCCTGGGCGAAGAGCATGCCGACGTTCACGGTCTTGCGGCACACGACCACGGCGACGACCTCGTCCGTGCTGTCGACCCGCAGGAAGAGGTGTGCCAGGTTGTCGCTGTTGACCAGGATCTCCTGGAAGTAGTGGCGGTCGCTGACGATCCCCCGGCGTTCCTTGAAGATGCCTTCGATCATCACGACGTTGCGGCCCTGGAACAGGTCGAGGGTCGCCGCCGCGAGCATGTCGAGGACTTCCGCCGGGTGCGAGTCGACGGTCTCCACCGACAGCAGCATGCCCGTGGACATGTCGATGACCCCTGCGGCCACGCAGTCCGGAACCTCGGAACGCAGGCTTTTGACCAGGCTCGAAACCCGCTCGGACATGCTCTGGATCCCTCGGGCTTCTGGTCCGCTCATCGTTCTCCTTGGGTGTGTGTTGTTCCGGCGCAGGGGGTCAGTTGCCCGGGGCGGGCGGGGCGGCCGAGGTGAGCAGTGCGGTGAGGCGCTGCGCGGAGGCCTGTGTTTCGTCGTGCAGGCGCCCGACGTCCAGGCCCGCGTCGGCGAGCACCCCGATCAGCGCCATGTCGCCCAGGGTGTGTGCGATCAGGTAGCCGTCGGTGAACCGCGAGACGGTGTGGTGGAGCAGGCCTTTGCTGGTCATGGAACCTGCGCGGCGGGCAATGCTCAGGGTCGCCGCAGTGAGTGCGGCCAGGCTTTCCGGATCGGCCACGTCGTCGGTCTCGGCCGTGATCAGCAGACCGTCGACCGAGGCCACCACCACGTCGGTGACGCCGACCACCTTCTCCCGAAGCGCCCGCATCTCGGTGACGAGCTGCGCATTCCTGGTTGTCACGACTCTCCTGTTGTGTTCGTTCACTTGTGTCCGCCGGGGGCCAGGTACTTCGCGACGAGGGCCGGCGGAGGCCGCCAGTGCCCGCCCACGGGCCGCAGCGGCAGGACCGTGTTGATGCCGCTCGCGCCCGGGAGGCGGTGCGGCAGTTCCGCCCGGGGAGGCCGGCCGTCGACCGGGTACGGTCGGTCGCCGGTCCGGGGCCGGTCCGTCGCCGCCGTTTCCATCAGGCCCTCGCCGATCAGCCGCGAGACCTCGACGGCGACGGCGTACAGGCTCCGGCCGAGCAGGAAGGCGATGTCCCGGACGCTGCGACGGCCGTTGGCCCGCAGCAGGATCTCCCTGCGCTCACCCGTTGCCGGTCCGTTCAGCTGCGCCGACCCGGCGTTGGTCAGGGCCAACCGGCTGCGGAAGGGCGAGAGGGAGTGGTTGAGCGCGCCGAGGACCCGGATCCGCCGCCGGGCTTCGTGGACCAGCCATTCCGGTTCGATGCCCTCCGGCGCGGCCAGCCGGCAGGAGTCCGACGGGTGCTCGACGGTGAATCCGTCGATCCGCCCCATTCCCACGGCCAGGGCTCCGTCCAGTGCGGCCATCATGCACATCAAGTGCAGTTCCGCGCTGCCGACCAGTTCCCGGGCGACGAGTTCGCCGCCTATGCGGCCGTCCCCGGCTCCCGACCGGATGACCGACGTCCAGTCGGCCTCGCTGACCCGGCCCGAGCGCAGAAGCAGTGTCTCGACCCCTGGCGCGCCGGGTGAAGCCACTTCGACGAGCGCGCCGCGCCGGAGGTGGAAGGCTCCTCCGGGATCGCCTGTCACCAGCAGCGTTGCGGAGAGCCGGTCCCGCGTCGCCTCGGTGAGTGCCCTGGCCAGGTCGAGCCCTGTCGCTCTCGACGGTTTCCGGTGCGCCGGTAGATCAATTTCTGACATGCCCCTGCAATCAGTCGCATTCTCCTTGGATGCCCGTGACCGACAACCGCATATGCCGGCCCGGTAGTCGGAACCTTAGCCAGCCGGGTCGATTATCTGATCAAAGGTCACACATTGCTCGCAATCGACCCAGACTGAAATGCCTTTGCGTGATTCGTGTCGTATTGATTTCGCAATTGCTCGCCGATCATCGACACGATCGCCCTACGCACCCCGCGGGACGATGCTCCGGCGCCGGATCCAGGCCATCACGAGGACGAGCGCGGCCGTGGCGCCGTACGCGAGGTTGCTCGGCATCGGCCGGTAGCCGAGGGACGGACCGAGGACGTAGACGGCGGCGCCCGCGAGTGCGATGCCCAGCCATTCCCAGCGTCCGTCGAGGGCGACGAGTGCGACCAGGAGGAGGGCGTACCAGGAGTAGCCGGGGGTGAGGAGCACGAACGCCCAGCCGGTGACCGTGAGGGCGCCGCTCCACGGACGCCTCGGGTCCCCGCGCCACATCACGTACAGCGAGATGCCGGCGATGACGACGGCCAGTACGGGGAACGCCCGGGAGTCGGGCAGGACCAGGCGCAGGAGCGAGTAGCGGGACCCGTCCGAGGCGTCCTCGTACCCCTCCTCCTGCACGTAGCCGCCGAGGTAGCCGAAGACCGAGGCGTGCGAGAAGAGGACGTAGGGGAGGTAGGCGAGCACGACGAAGGCCGCGGCGGGCAGCAGCACGACGGCCGCGTCGCGGACGCGCCGGACCCCTGACAGGGCGCCGGGGAGGACGACGGCCGGCACCAGCTTGGCGGCGATGGCGGCGCCGATCAGCACGCCGCCCGCCGCCCGCCGGGCCGGGTCGCGGGAGGCGACGAGGCCGAGTCCGGCGACGGCGAGGAGCACGCCCAGGACGTCGACGTGGGCGTTGTTGACCGCTTCCAGGGGAACGGCCGGGCACCAGGCCCAGTACGCGGCCTTGCGGAGGTCGTCGCCGCGCCGTCGGAGGATCAGCAGGAGCGCACCGGTCACGCCGAGCGAGATCAGGCAGGCACCGGTCTGGAGCGGCTTGTGGCGGGCACCGGAGGGGGAGAGCCGGTCGACGGCCAGGAAGTACGCCTCCGCGACCGGCGGGTAGATGGTGTGGACGGCGGGCCTGTTGATCCGGGTGCAGCGCCGGCTGCCGTCACCGGACGGGATACGGGCCAGGTCGGGGCCCGTGCAGGCGGTGCCGGTGGGGAACAGCCAGGGGTCGCGCAGCCGGGCGAGCGCCGGTTCCTGCGGGGTGTGGTCGTACGGGGAGACGCCGGCGGACTGGACGCGGCCGTCCCAGGCATAGCGGTAGGAGTCGGTGCTGGTCCGCGGCGGCCCCGCCAGTCCGGTCACCGTGACGGCCACCGCCCCCGCCATGACCAGCCGTGCGACGTGGCGGCCCGGGACCCGGCGCAGCGCCAGCAGGGCCACGGCGAAGAGCACCCAGCCGGCCGCGTACCACAGGAACAGGCCGTCGGGATCGCTGAAGTAGCCCCCGTACCGGACCGTGAGGACAAGGACCGTCGTCAGCGCGGTGAGCGCGGTGAGCGCCAGGGCGGTGGCGACGGGCGCGGTGCGAGGGGCGGCGGTGCGAGGGGCGGCGGCGGGAAGAGGTTTCACCTGGGGAAGCGTTCCAGGAATCGGCGTCCGAGGACGGTCGGCGCCCGAGGCGTCCGCGTTTCGTAAGGTGTTCCGGCCCCCCGCGCGGGCCCCGCCGGCGGTGTGATGGGGGCATGCCCTTCACCCTGCCTCCGGGGCCGCCCGTGACCTTCAAGGCGCGCCTGCACGATGCCCGTACCGCGACCGCGATCGGCCGCTGGCTCGGCCTGGCCATGGCCGTCTGCTTCGCGACCGGTGTCGTGAGCCACTACCTCCAGCACCCGCCGGGATGGCTGGCCGACCGGCTGCCGAGCCGCCCGTACTGGGGCTACCGGCTCACCCAGGGCCTCCACGTGGCGTCCGGGATCGCCGCCGTTCCGCTGCTGCTGGCGAAACTGTGGGCGGTCTACCCCCGGTTGTTCGCCTGGCCCCCCGCGCGATCGGCCCTCCACGCCCTGGAGCGGATCTCGGTGGCCGTCCTCGTCGCCACCGGACTGTTCGAGCTGCTCACCGGCCTGCTGAACACCTTCCAGTGGTACCCCTGGCCCTTCAACTTCGTTCCGGTGCACTACGCGGTCGCCTGGCTCCTGCTGGGCTCCCTGGTCCTGCACGTCGCCGTGCAATGGCCGCAGATCCGGGCCCACTTCACACTCCGTTCCCCCGGAACGCAGGCCCTCCCGGAGGCCGACGGGCCGGACCGGCGCCGACTCCTCCTCGGCGTCTCCGCCGCCGTCGGGGCGGTGACACTGACCACGGTGGGACAGTCCCTGACCGCGCTCGGCCCGCTGGAGCTGTTCGGCCCGCGCAGCCCCGCCCACGGGGCCCAGGGGCTGCCCGTGAACCGGACGGCCGCCGCCGCGCGCGTCACCCGGGCCTCGCTGGCCGACTGGCGGCTGACCGTGGAGGGGCCCCGGCCGTTCACCCTCACGCTGGACGAGCTGCGCGCCATGCCCCAGCACGAGGTCACCCTGCCCATCGCCTGCGTCGAGGGCTGGAGCAAGTCCGCCCGCTGGACCGGCGTACGGGTACGCGACCTCCTGGAACGCGCGGGCGGCAGCCCGGCGGCGCGGGCCCGCGTGGTCTCCCTCGAAGCGGCGGGCGCCTACCGGGTGACGGAGCTGGGGCGGCACTACGCGCAGGACCCGCTCACCCTGCTCGCCCTGCGCCTGAACGGCGAGGAACTGTCCCTGGACCACGGCTACCCGGCCCGCATCATCGCCCCCAACCGGCCCGGCGTCCTGCAGACCAAGTGGGTCGGCCGACTGGAGGTGCTGTGATGGGCTTCCGCCATGCGGTGGGCGCGTTCGGGCTGGTCCTCGCCGGCTGGGGCGGATGGCTGCTGCTCCGGCAGCCCGAGCCGTGGCGGATCGCCGTATGGCTCGGGGGAGCGGTCGTGGTGCACGACGCCCTCGTCGCGCCGCTCGTCCTCGCGATCGCCGCGCTCGCCGCCGCGGCGGGACTGCGACTGCGCGGGGCACTGCGCGGGGCCCTCGTCGTCGCGGGCTCCCTGACCGCGATCGCACTGCCTCCGCTCCTGCGCCCCGGCGGGGTGGCCAACCCCACCGTCCTGCCGCTGCCCTACCTGCGCAACTGGCTGCTCGCCATGGCGGCCGTCGCGCTGCTCACCGCCGCCTGCGCCGGTGTGCGCGCCGTGCGGCGCAGGATGGTCCGCAGAGCCTGACCGGAGCGTCGCGCACAGAACCGCCGGGGTGGGATCCGCAGAAGTGCGGGTCCCACCCCGGCGGTTCGGCGCGCGGGAACGTCAGCGGGTGAGGTGGACGAAGTGCCGGCCCGCCGCCTGCCAGGTCCCGTACGGGGTCCAACCCGCGTCCCTCGCCACGGAGCACAGGGCCCGGCTGCCGAGCCGGGCCCACCGGAAGGACGCTCCACGACCGCCGTTGCCGTCCTCGACGTGGACCTCCACGCGTTCGTCGACGTCGGCGGCGGCCGCCTCGACCAGCAGGGAGCCGCCGGACGCGGTCAGTTCGGCGGCCCGGCGCAGCAGGGCGGCGGGGTCCCCGCCGATACCGATGTTGCCGTCGATCAGCAGGACCGTGCCCCAACCGCCCTCTGCGGGAAGCGGGTCGAAGACCGACCGGCACAGGGCGCTGCCACCCGTCCGCACGGTACGGGCCACCGCCTCGGGAGTGACGTCCACGCCCAGTGCCGGGCGACCGAGCCGGGCGAGGGCCGCGACCATGCGGCCCGGCCCGCAGCCGATGTCGAGGACGGGTCCGGTACACCGCGCCAGGACGGTGTCGTCGGCCGCGTCGGGCTCCGCGCACCACCGCTCGACGTCGAGCGGCAGCAGCCAGCCGTCGTGACGACGCAGGTAGAGCGGGCCCCGGCCCACGCGCAGCGCGTCGGCGTACGGGTCGGCCTGCCAGGCGCGGGCGGCCGGTTCGGTGAGCTGCGCGGTCATCGCGCCACCGGGCAGAGGCTGGAGTACAGGGCGGCGAAACGGGTCCGCGGTGCGGCCGCGGCGACCCGTGCCGCGTCGGCGGGGGTGTCCACGTCGCACAGCTCGGGAAGGTCCCGTACGGCCAGCCCCGCGTCGGTGAGCCGCCGCCGCTGGACCTCACCGGTGTGCGGCACGGACATGGGCACGCCGAGCAGCAGCGCCGGGTCGGGGTCTGCGAGGCCCAGCGCCCAGAACCCTCCGTCGTCGGCGGGCCCGAACCAGGCGTCCGCCTCGGTGAAGTCGAGCCCGGGCACGAGGAGGCCCGGGGTGACCTGCGGGGTGTCCATACCGATGAGCAGGGCCGGCCCGTCGGCCAGCGCGAAGGCTCCGGCCAGCCGGACGTCCAGGCCGCCCGCGCCCTGCGGGACGACCTCGATCCCCTCCGGGACCCAGGGTCCCGGCCTTCCGTCCAGGACCAGCACGCGGCGCCGGGCCGGTGCGGCCAGGACCGCGTCCAGGGTGTCCCGGAGCGAGGCGAGGGCCAGGTCGGCAGCCTGCTGCGGGGTGAACACCGTGGTCAGACGGGTCTTCACGCGCCCCGCGACGGGCGCCTTGGCGATGACGAGGAGGGTGCTCATGCCGAGACCCCCTCGCCCGGTGCGCGCCCGGTACCCGGCGGCGCGGCCAGGACGCGGCGCATGTCGCGCACGGCCTGCCAGGTGCCCCGCCACGTACCGGTGACCTTCGACTTCCCGGACCGGGGCAGATAGGGGACGTCCGTCTCGGCCACCCGCCAGCCCGCGTCGGCCGCGCGGACGACCATCTGGAGCGGGTAGCCGCTGCGCCGGTCGGTCAGCTCCAGGCCGAGCAGGGCCTCGCGGCGCGCGACCCGCATCGGGCCGAGGTCGTGCAGCCGCAGCCCGGTCCGGCGGCGCAGCATCCGAGCCAGCGCGAGGTTCCCCGCGCGGGCGTGCACCGGCCACACGCCGCGTTCCTGCGGCCGGCGCCGGCCGAGCAGGAGGTCCGTCTCGCCGGCCGCGACCCGCTCGGCCATCGGGGCGAGCAGGCCGGGGTCCATGGAGGCGTCGCAGTCGCAGAAGCAGACCAGCTCGGCGCGTGCGGCGAGCAGCCCGGCGTGGCAGGCGGCCCCGAAGCCGCGCCGGGGCTCGTGCACGACGGTGGCGCCGAGACCGCGGGCGATGTCGGCCGAGCCGTCGGTGGAGCCGTTGTCGACGACGATGGCCCGCCACCCGGCCGGCACCCGTGCCAGCACCCAGGGCAGGGCTTCCGCCTCGTCGAGACACGGCAGTACGAGGTCCGCGCGGGGCGGACGGCAAGCAGAAGGAGTCACCCTCCACACCGTAGGAACCGGAAGGCGGGGAAGGGCGCCCGAAGACCTTACGAAACGCGGACACCGCGCCGCCCCGCGGCAGCCCCGGGTCCACCCGCGGGCGGCACGATGTCACCCTGGGGGCATGGCATCCAGCAACGGAACCGACCGCGGCCCCTCCTCCGGCGACGTCACGGGCCGCGTCCTGGTGGTGGACGACGACCCGACGGTCTCGGAGGTCGTGGCCGGCTATCTGGAGCGTGCCGGGTTCACCGTGGACCGCGCCGCGGACGGCCCGACCGCCCTGGAGGCCGCCGCCCGGCACCGGCCGGACCTCGTCGTCCTCGACCTGATGCTGCCGGGCATGGACGGCCTGGAGGTCTGCCGACGGCTGCGGGCCCGTTCCGGTGGCGGGCCTTCCGTACCCGTGGTCATGCTCACCGCACGCGGCGACGAGGACGACCGGATCCTGGGCCTGGAGGTCGGCGCGGACGACTACGTGACCAAGCCCTTCAGCCCGCGCGAGCTGGTCCTGCGCGTGCGGTCGGTCCTGCGCAGGGCGTCCCCCGCCGCAGCCGACGGGCCCGGGCTCGCGGCGGCCGGCCTGGCGGTGGACCCCGCCGCCCGCCGGGCGACGAAGGACGGATCAGAGCTCGCCCTCACGCTGAGGGAGTTCGACCTCCTCGCCTACTTCCTGCGCCACCCCGGCCAGGTCTGCGACCGGGAGCGGCTGATGCGCGAGGTCTGGGGCTGGGAGTTCGGCGACCTGTCCACCGTCACCGTGCACGTCCGCAGGCTACGGAGCAAGATCGAGGAGGATCCGGCCGACCCGCAGCTGATCCGCACGGTGTGGGGGGCCGGGTACCGCTTCGAGGCAGGCCCGCACCCGTCCGACCGGCCCACGGCCGAGGCGGCCGCGACCCGGGCGGAGGACGGCCGTGCGTGACCTGCTGCTGATCGCCCTGTACGCCTTCCTCGGCGCGGCGGCCGCCGGGCTGCTCGGCGCCGCCGCCCTGCGGATGCTGCGCCGGCGGAGCGTGGCGGTGTCCCTCGCGGTCGTCGCGGCGGTCGCCGTGTCCGCGATGCTCGCCGGGACGCTCGCGGTGGCCTGGGCGATGTTCCTGTCCTCCCACGACCTCGCCGTGGTGACCACGGTCGTCGCGATGGCCGCCGCCGTGTCCCTCGGCACCGCCCTGCTGCTGGGCCGGCAGGTCGTGCTGCGCTGCCGCGAACTCGTCGCTGCGGCACGCGGCTTCGGGGAGGCCGGCACCTTCACGGCTCCGGCGGTGCCGGCCCCCGCCGAACTCACCGCACTGAGCCGTGAACTGGCCCTCACCAGTGAGCGCCTCGTGGCCTCGCGCGAACGCGAGCGCGCACTGGAGACCTCCCGACGGGAGCTCGTGGCCTGGATCTCGCACGACCTGCGGACCCCGCTCGCCGGGCTGCGTGCGATGTCGGAGGCCCTGGAGGACGGGATGGCGGCCGACCCGGCCCGCTACCACCAGCAGATGCGCGCCGAGGTGGAACGCCTCAACTCCATGGTCACCGACCTGTTCGAGCTCTCCCGCATCCACGCCGGTGCGCTCTCCCTCAGCCCGACCCGGATGTCCCTGTACGACCTGGTGGGCGACGCGATGGCGGGCGCGGACGCCCTGGCCCGCGAACGCGGGGTGCGGCTGGCGGGCGGGGGCGTCGCCCCGCTCCCGGTGGAGGTCGACGGCAAGGAGATGACGCGGGTGCTCTCCAACCTGCTGGTCAACGCCATCCGCCACACCCCGGCCGACGGCACCGTCGCGGTCGCCGCCGAACGCCGGGCGGACGCGGTGGTCCTGTCCGTCACCGACGCGTGCGGCGGGATTCCGGAGGAGGACCTGCCGCGCGTCTTCGACACCGGCTGGCGCGGGTCGCAGGCGCGCACCCCGCCCTCCGGCGCGGGACTGGGTCTGGCCATCGTCCGCGGCATCGTCGAGGCCCACTCCGGACACGCCGACGTCCGCAACGTGCCCGGTGGCTGCCGCTTCGAACTGACCCTCCCGGCACCCGCCTAAAGGGTGTTGCGAAAGTCCCGCACGGCGCCCACGGCGCCCGGCACGCACTCTCGCCGCACCGGCCGTAGTCCCGAGTACGCCCAGTACGAGGGCCTTCGCCCGGCACGCCGAGAGCACGCACCGGACACCGCGGGTACCGCACAGGACTTTCGCAACACCCCCTAGGCCGCTCCGGCTCCGATCCCCGCGGTCGGGCTTCAGCCGACGGCGCCCGCCGACGCCCGCTGACCGGACCGGGCGAACTCCGCCATCCCGCCGGCGAAGCCCACCTGCGGGCGCCACCCCAGGTCGTCGCGCAGCCGGGCGGAGTCCGCGGTGATGTGCCGTACGTCGCCGAGGCGGAACTCGCCCGTGACCACCGGCGCGGGCCCGCCGTGCGCCGCGGCGAGCTCGGAAGCCATCTCGCCGACCGTGTGCGGCTCCCCGCTGCCGGTGTTGTACGCGGTCAGCCTTCCGGAGGGCATGCCGCCGATGGCCTCCAGAGCCACCACGTTCGCCGAGGCCACGTCCGTGACGTGGACGAAGTCCCGCCGTTGCGCGCCGTCCTCGAAGACGCGGGGTGCTTCGCCCCTGGCCAGCGCGGACCGGAAGAACGAGGCCACTCCGGCGTAGGGGGTGTCGCGGGGCATCCCCGGCCCGTACACGTTGTGGTAGCGCAGCGACACCGCACGGCCCTGCGTGCAGCGGGCCCAGGACGCCGCCAGGTGTTCCTGGGCCAGTTTCGTCGTCGCGTACACGTTCCGCGGATCCGTCGGCGCGTCCTCGCCGACCAGGCCCGGCGCGAGCTCGGCTCCGCAGTCGGGGCAGCGGGGCTCGAAACGCCCTGCCTCGAGGTCCTCGGTCCGCCGCGGCCCGGGGCGTACCGTGCCGTGCCGCTCGCAGGCGTAGCGGCCCTCCCCGTAGACCACCATCGACCCGGCGAGGACGAGCTCCCCGACCCCGGCCGCGGCCATCTCCGCCAGCAGTACCGCCGTCCCGAGGTCGTTGCAGCCGACGTACTCGGGGGCGTCCGCGAAGTCCTTGCCCAGGCCGACCATCGCCGCCTGGTGGCACACCGCGTCCACTCCGCGCAGCGCCGTCCGGACCGCGTCGGGGTCCCGTACGTCGGCCCGGACGAACTCCGCATCGGGCAGGGGCGGGGTCCCGGGGTGGGCGGCGGTGAGCAGGGCGTCGAGGACGACGGGGTCGTGCCCGCGGGCCTTGAGGGCGGTGACGATGTGGGAGCCGATGAACCCGGCCCCTCCGGTGACGAGTACGCGCATGCTCCGGACGCTACGCAGTGCGGGAGCAGCCGGGGTCTGCGACGCGTGCACGTAAGACTTCCGTCATGTCCGCGGGCCGGTCCCGTGGTCGTGCCCGAAGGGCCCGGCCCGACCTGCGGGACTCCCGGTCGGCGTGTCACGAGACCTCCGGTACGCGCCGTGCGGCATGTTCTCGTAGGCGGGGGCGGCTCGGTGAGCCCGGGAGCGGAAGCTGCGGAGGTGCCCCGTGGACGAGAGCGGTGACGTGAAGGGCGGCGGGAGCGCCCGCCTGCGGACGGCCGCGGCGTCCGTGTGGGCCACCGGCCCGCAGCGCGGCCCGACGCATCCGGAGTTCTGGCGCAGCCCGCTGAGGGGACCGTGGCTGACCGCCGTGTTCGGGGTCGTCCTGCTGATCGGCGTCACGGTCCTCTTCGTGACGGGTCTGCTGTCGTACGCCGCGTACGACCCGGATCTCGCCGCGGTGAACGACCAGACCCCGGACAAGGCGCGGCTCGGCTTCTACCTCTTCCCCTGGCCGACGTCCCCGTACTGGCTCTACCGGGTCACGCAGGGACTGCACGTCACGCTCGGGGTCGTGCTCGTGCCCGTGCTCCTGGCGAAGCTGTGGTCGGTGATCCCCAAGCTCTTCGCCTGGCCGCCCGTGCGCTCGGCGGCGCAGGCCGCCGAGCGGCTCTCCCTGCTCCTGCTGGTGGGAGGTGCCGGGTTCGAGTTCGTCACCGGCATCCTCAACGTGCAGCTCCACTACGTCTTCCCGGGCTCCTTCTACACGCTCCACTTCTACGGTGCCTGGGTGTTCATCGGCGCCTTCGTCGTCCACGTGTCCTTCCGGCTGAAAAGGGCCGTGCGGGCCCTGCGCGCCGGGCCGCGGCAGCCGCCGCCCGACAGTGAGGAGGCGGCGGGACTGGTTTCGCCCCGCCCGGCCGAACCCACGATCACCCGGCGGGGGGCGCTGGGGATGGTCGGGCTGGGTTCGCTGGCGCTGCTCGTGGTGACCGCCGGGCAGAGCGTGGACGGGTGGTTGCGGCGGACGGCGCTCCTGGCGCCGCACGGTCAGGACCCGGGATCCGGCCCGAACGGTTTCCAGATCAACAAGACCGCCGCCTCGGTCGGCATCCGCGCCACCGACATCGGGCCGGCCTGGCGGCTGACCGTACGCGGCGCCGGCCGCCGGATCGACCTGACCTACGCCCGGCTGCTGGACATGCCCCAGAGCCAGGCGCGGCTGCCCATCGCCTGCGTGGAGGGCTGGTCGACTTCCGACCAGCAGTGGAGCGGGGTCCGGCTCACCGAGCTGGCCGCCCTCGTCGGCCTCGGCGCCGAGCACGCCCCGGAGGTCCTGGTCGAATCCGTCCAGCGCGGTGGACCGTTCAGCTCGGTCGTCCTGAGTACCGGCCAACTCCGGGACGAGCGCTCCCTGTTGGCCGTACGGGTCAACGGGGCCGTCCTCTCCCGCGACCACGGCTACCCCGCCCGGGTGATCGTCCCCGGCGCCCCGGGTGTCCACAACACCAAATGGGTCACCCGACTCACCTTCCGGGAACCCTCATGAAACCGCCCACGGCCCAGGCGGCCAGGACCGCCTTCCGCCGCCGCTACGGTGCCTCCCCCCTCCACCTGCTCCTCGTCCTCGCCTCCTTCGCCCTGGCCTGCTACGCGGGCGTGCGCCTGCTCAAGGGAGACGCCCTGGGTGTGGCCGTGTGGTTCGTGGGGGCCGCACTCCTGCACGACCTCGTCCTCCTGCCGCTGTACGCCGTCACCGACCTGGCCGTCCAGCGCGTCCTGGGCCACCGCTCGGGGGAGGGTGAGGGAGAGGTGAAGGTGAAGGGGAAGGTCGGCCCGCGGGCAGCGGTCAACCACGTCCGGGTGCCCGCCTTCGTCTCCGGCGTCCTGCTGCTGGTGTACTGGCCGCTGGTACTGCGCCAGGTCGGCCATTACACGGTCACCACCGGCCTGCCGGCCGACGTCTTCCCGGGACGGTGGCTGCTGATCACCGCCTGCCTGTTCGCCGCTTCGGCGACCGTCCTCGCCGTGCGGCTCTGGAACGGCGGCAGGGAAGCGCGCAGGGCCCGTGCCCGGGCGCGCAGAGCCGGGAAATGACGCCGCCGTCGCGGATCAGGCTGATCAGAGGGAACGCCTCAGCAGCATGGGGCGGCTGAGGGATGCGGTGTGGTCGGCCGGAGTCTCGACCCGGGGCTCGACGCGGGCCGGTGCGGTGTGCGGTAGGGGAGCGGGGCGCCAGCGGCGCAGGCGAGAGGCGTTGGTCACGACGGACAGGGAGCTCAGTGCCATGGCCCCGGCCGCAATGATCGGGCTGAGGCGGATGCCCCACAGGGGGTAGAGGGCGCCGGCGGCGAGGGGGACGCCGATGGCGTTGTAGACGAGGGCGAAGAACAGGTTCTGGCGGATGTTGCGCATGGTGGCGCGGGAGAGGCTGACGGCGGTGGCGACTCCGGTGAGTGAACCGGAGATCAGGGTGATGTCGGCGGCTTCGATGGCGACGTCGGTGCCGGTGCCGATCGCGAGTCCCACGTCGGCGGCGGCCAGGGCGGGGGCGTCGTTGATGCCGTCGCCGACCATGCCGACGGTGCGGCCTTCGGCTTGAAGCTGACGGATCTCGTCGGCCTTGTGTTCGGGCAGCACCTCCGCCAGCACCCGGCCGATGCCGACCTGGGCGGCGATCGCGGCGGCGGTACGCGCGTTGTCGCCGGTGAGCATGACCACCTCGATGCCGAGGCGTTGGAGGGCGGCGACGGCGTCCGCGGAGTCGTCCTTGACGGTGTCGGCCACGGCCAGGACGCCCGCCGGCCTGCCGTCGATCCCGGCGAGCACGGGCGTCTTCCCCTCGGCCGACAGGCGCGCCGCCTCCGTGCTCAGCGAGCCGGTGCCGATGCCGGCGCCGGCCAGGAGGCGGGGGGCGCCCACGAGGACCGTGTGGCCGTCGACGGTCGCCTTGACGCCTTGGCCGGTGACGGAGTCGAAGTCGGAGACGGAAGCGGTCGGCGAGGTCACGCCGCGTTCGCGGGTGCCGGCGACGATGGCCTGTCCGAGCGGGTGTTCGCTCGGTTCCTCGGCCGCGGCCACCAGCCTCAGCAGCTCGGTTTCACCGGTGCCGTCGGCGGTGTGCACGTCGGTGAGGACGGGCTTTCCGGCGGTGACGGTACCGGTCTTGTCGAGGACGACGGTGTCCAGCTTGTGCGCGGTCTCCAGGGCCTCGGCGGAGCGGATGAGGATGCCGGCCCGGGCCCCCTTGCCGGTGCCGACCATCACCGACAGGGGGGTGGCCAGCCCGAGCGCGCAGGGGCAGGCGATGATCAGCACGGCGACGGCTGAGACGAGGGCCAGGGTGAGGGCCGGGGCGGGCCCGAGGGTGAACCAGACGGCGAACGTGGCGACGGCGATGGCGATGACCGCGGGCACGAAGTAGGCGGAGACGGCGTCGGCGAGGCGCTGGATGGGCGCCTTGGACGCCTGCGCGGCCTGTACGAGGCGGATGATCTGGGCGAGCATCGTGTCCGAGCCGACCTTGGCGGCGCGTACGCACAGGGAGCCGGTGGTGTTGACGGTGGCGCCGATGACGGTGTCCCCGGCGCGCTTGGTGACCGGCATCGGCTCGCCGGTGACCATCGATTCGTCGATGGCGGAGGATCCGGTCAGGACGTCGGCGTCGACGGGGATCTTCTCACCGGGCCGGATCACGATCTCGTCGCCGACGGTCACGTCCTCGACGGGGATCTCGCTCTGCGCACCGTCCCGTACGACGCGCGCGGTGCGGGCCTGGAGCCCCAGCAGGGAACGGATGGCCTCGCCCGTGCCGGCCTTCGCGCGGGCCTCCAGCAGTCTGCCGAGCAGGATGAGGGTGAGGATGACGCCGACGGCCTCGTAGTACACCTCGCGCACGTCCGCCGGAAGGAGGCCGGGGGCGAGGGTGACGAGGAGGCTGTAGCCGTAGGCGGCGCTCGTGCCGAGGGTGATCAGTGAGTTCATGTCGGCGCTGCGGTGGCGCAGGGCGAGCCAGCCGGTCACGTGGATCGGCCACCCGGTGTAGAACATCACCGGGGTGATCAGGGCCAGCTGGAGCCAGTGGTTCAGCATCCATCCCGGTACCCAGTCGGCCCCGAACAGCTCGTGCGCCATCACCGCGAACAGCACCGGGGAGGTGAGCACCGCACCGGTCACGACCCGGCGGGTCAGGTCCGCGATCTCCGCCTGCCGCTCGGCGGTGTCGGCGGCCTCCGCCTCGGCCGCCGACCGCTCCACGGCGGCTGCCGGGGCGCCACCGGGCGCGGTGGTGGCCCGGTGGGCAGCTGGTGGGGGTGACGTGGATTCCGGCTGGCCGTCCGGTTCGACGAGCAGGGTGCCATGGATCATGTTCATGCCGCAGGCGAAGCCGAACGTGCCCGGTGTGTCGGGGCTCAGGCGCACCGTGGTGCGTGTGTGGGCGGGCAGCCCGGCGCTCACGTGCAGATCCGGGAACACGACCCGGGAGGTGCACTCCCCGGACTCCTGTCGGTCGAAGACCAGCTCCAACGGCGTGCCCTGGCGGACCTTGATCAGGTTCGGGCTGTAGCCGCCCCGCACGACCACGTCCACCCGCTGCACCCCGTCCTCCAGCCGGGCGGATCCGGCCCGGCGGGGGCCGAAAAAGTACCAGCCCAGCCAGCCGATCACCGCCACGGCGGCCACGACGACCACGACGTCAAAGGCGCCCACGGGCTCTCGCCTCCCTGTTCGGCCCGTCCCTTCCAGCATGCGCCCGCCGGCGGTGCTGCGCGGCAAACCCGGTCCGTGACACCGGTCCGCCGTCGCTCCTGCCCCGGTCGGAGGGCCGGGGCAGGAGCCGGGTCAGTGGCTGTGCGCGCGGCCGTCGCCCGAACCCGGCGCCTTCCGGCCGGGCTGTCCCGCACCGGACGAGACCGGCCGCACGGAGGTGGCGGCCGGTGCGGCGGGCTGTACGGCGGGAGCGTGCCCGTCCTCGTGGCCGGGCTCCTCCGCACCGCCGTGGCCGTGCCCGGCCCCGGGTGCCTTCTCCAGGGACGCCGCGACCTCGCGCAGGCCGAGGAAGGCGAACGCGGCGGGCGATACGGGTGTAGCGGGCGGGGTCGAGGGGGTGGTGGACGACGGCGCCGCTGATGAGTCCGGCGCCGACGAAGCAGCCGATGTATCCGAGGTAGCGGGCGGCCAGTGACCGGCGGCGGGCCTGGCGGACGTTCTCCTTGCGGCGGGCCGCCCGACCGGTCGGCGGCGGGGCGTCGGAGTCGGGCGTACGGGCGTCGAGGGCACAGCAGGCGCAGCGGACCCGCCGAGGGGCGGGTCCGCTGCCTACCGGATGCAGGGTGGGCCGAGCACACGCCACGACCCTGTCCCGCAGCTCGCCCGGCCCGGTCGCGGGGCCTGCTCCGTCGCCGTCCGAACCGGTGATCTCGTCGGACTCGGGCAACCCGACGCAGGCCGCCGAGAGTGACGGTTCCTTCCGGTTCCGGGCTCGGTGGTCAGCCGAGAGCACCGAGGAGGTCGTCGCACGCCTTCTGGCAGGAGCGGCACGCTTCCGCGCAGATGCGGCAGTGCTCGTGCATGTCGGCGTGTGCGGCGCATGCGTCCGCACAGGCCTTGCAGGCGGTGGCGCAGGCGGTGAGGATCGCGCGGGTGATGTTGGCGTCGTAGCCGGTGTGGCGGGAGAGGACTGCGGCGGTGGCGCTGCAGATGTCGGCGCAGTCCATGTCGGTGCGGATGCACTTGGCCAGGTCCCCGACCATGCCCTCGGAGAGGCAGGCGTCCGCGCACGCCGTGCACGCCTGGGCGCAGGCGATGCATTCCTCGATGCAGCGGGTCAGCTTCGCCTGGTCGATGTCGCCGAGGTCGGCGGGGTAGGTGGCGAGCATGTCTTTGACGGTGCTGGACATCGCGGCAGCCTCCTTCTCGCCGCGGGCCGGCGGGCCGGGCGGCCGCGCCCGGAAGGGACCCCGGCATGGTGCGGCTCACCTCCAGCGTGGCGCGCAAATGTGCTCGAGGCACCCCAGCAGCAGAGTGGCCCCCCACGCGGTGTGCCCGCCGAAGCGCCGACGAGGCAACGTGGCGAACGGTGGCTGCCGGCCCCCTCGGCATGCTGACGCCGACCGGGGCAGGGCGGGCGCCGCGGTTGCGGACGGCGCCCGCCGAGATCAGCCGACGTGCAGGGTCAGGGCGGCGGTGTGGAGCTTCCCGCCGGTCTGGAACTGGAGGAACAGCCGCCAGTTGCCCGCGGTGGGCAGCTCGGCGTGGAAGGCGAGGTCAGGCCCGCCGTTGTCGCCGGTGACCTGGGTGGTCGGGTGCAGGTGGGCGAACGCCTGGTCGCCTTCGTGGAAGGCGGTCAGGTGGGCGTAGGTGTCCAGGTACGGCTGGAGGTCGGTGACCGGCTTGCCGTCCTTGGAGAACGAGACGGTCAGGGGGTGTGCCATGCCCGCCACGGGCCGGCCCTGCACGGTGATCGTGTAGCCGTCGGCCTCGGCCGTGGCCGCCGGGGCGGGCAGCGGGGTCTCGGCGACGTCGCCGGGAACGGTCACCGTGCGCGACAGCACCAGGTCCTTGCCCTTGCCGCTCCCGCTGTCGGGGGTGAAGGAGGTGAACATCCGCCAGGTCCCGGGCGTGAGGGCGGCCAGGTCGGCGGTCCAGGCGCCGTCGGGGGCCATGACGGGGTGGATGTGCTGGAAGCCGGTCAGGTCGGAGCGGATGGCGTAGAAGTGCATCCGCTGGGTCTGCTCGAGCGCGAATGCCGTGACCGGCTTGCCGTCCGGACCACTGATCGTGAACCGGTACGCGGCCGGATTGCCGGAGGTCGGAGTCGTCTCCGGCGAGGTGAGGCGGTAGCCGTCCCGGCTGTCGGACAGGCCGGAGCCCGCGGCGGCCGTGTGATCCATGCCGGGCATGTCACCCATCGACGACGACGCGCTGGGCGAGGCGGAGGAGTGGGTGCCGTGGTCCATACCGGGCATGGACGAGGAGTCGTCGGTCGAACCGCAGGCGGCGAGGGTCAGGGCCAGAACGACGGCGGTGCCGGCCGCGGCCAGAGCGCGGCGACGGACGGTGAAGCGGTGGAAAGCGGACATCGCGAAGTCTTTCCGGGTGGGCGCACCACAGCGGTGGCGCGCGGGAACGTGAAAGGGGCGGCGCCTGAGCCGACCGGTGGCCGGGGCTCGGCGGTGCCCGTCACGTCCGCGCGATGCAGACCCGATTCAGCAGATCTCGCCCGCCGTCAGGCGGGCCGCGCCGTCCGGTCCCGCCTCCGGCTGCCCGCAGGCGCGCCGACAGCCCGGCCACGAGCGCCGCGAAGACGGCCACGGCCAAGGAGCCGGGGGCCGGCAGCAAGAGCCGTTCGTGTGCGGGGGTGGAGACGCACGACCCTCCGCCCGTGCCCGGCATCGGGGATGCCTCGAGGGTCGCTCCATGGCCGGTGGCCTCGGCCGCCGGGCTCATCGCCGCGTGGCGGTGGCCGTCGTCCATGGGAGTGACGTGGGACATTGCACTGTGACAGCCCTCGGCGGCAGTGGCCGGCGCGCCGTGCATAAGGAACAGGCCGAGCAGAACCGCGCACACGGCCATCAGCCGGCCGATGCCCCGTCTGCTGAGCTGTCCGCTGCTCACCGTTCTACGCCTTCGATCCCTGTCGCCTGTGGACTGATGAGCTCCCACGATACCCCGGCGGGGTACCGCGCGGCGACGCGATGTCGCTGTTCAGCCAGGGCGGTGGATGTCACGCCGTACGGACCAGCGCGCGGATGATTCGCTCCACCTGGGCCCGAGAACCCGGCGCCGCATCGGCCGAGCCGGTCATCAGCAGGTGGTGCAGTGTCCCCACGAGCGCGAGCGCCACCGACTCCACATCCAACGGCGTCGCGACCCTCCCGAGTTCCTGCTCCGCCCGCAGGTAGCCGCTGACCGCCTCCTGGATCGCGGTGAACCCCGGGGCACCGGCCTGCCAGGCCTCCCGGACGCGCCGGGCGGCCAGCGGCCGGGTCACCGCCAGCCCCACCAGACCCGGATCCAAGGACAGCACCGCTGAGGCCACGTCCGCGAGGTTCTCTCCCACGGAACCGGTACCCGCTCTGGAGGGCAGGTCTTCCGACAGCGCGGCGGCCGCCCCGAACCGGTACAGGACCAGTTCGGCGACGAACTCGTCCAGCCCGGCGAAGTGCGCGTGCAGCACCCCCTTGGCGCACTCGGCCTCCTCGGTGACGGCCCGGCTCGTCAGCGCCGCGGCCCCGTCCCGGGCCAGGACGCGCTCTGCTGCCGCGAACAGCCGCTCCCGCAGGCCTTCGATGGCTACTCCGCGCGGTGACATCAACTTCCTCCTGAAGTAAAGGCGTTGCAAGTATGGGCGAGCGCCCATATTCTTTGGGCGTGCGCCCATTCTAGGGCTCGCGCTACCCAATCGGAGGTCATTGCGCATGCAGCAGACCAAGACCGCCAACACCGCGAACACCTCCCAGGCCCAGGCATGGAACGGCTACGAAGGCGCGCACTGGGCCGCCCACCACGACCGCTGGAACGCCGTCAACGCCGGTTTCAACGAGGCGCTGCTGACGGCCGCGTCGATTCGTCCCGCAGGGCGCGTTCTCGACATCGGCTGCGGCGCGGGCGCGACCACCCGCCTGGCCGCCCGTGCGGCGGGGCAGGGCCACGCCGTCGGCCTTGACCTCTCCGGCCCCATGCTCGAGCAGGCCCGGACGGTCGCCGCTGAAGAAGGCATCACCAACATCTCCTTCACGCACGGCGACGCCCAGGTCCACGACCTGCCCCGAGCCGCCTTCGACGTCGCGATGAGCCGCTTCGGCATCATGTTCTTCTCCGATCCCGCCGCTGCGTTCGCCAACATCGCCTCCGCCCTGCGTCCGGGTGGGCGCATCGCCTTCCTGAGCGCGGCAGAGCCCGAAGGGAACGAGTGGCTGACCGCGCTCACCGCGCTCAAGGACGTCCTGCCGATCGGCGGCTTCGGGGCACCCGGTGGACCGGGCATGTTCTCCCTCGCCGACCCCGACACCGCAACCGGCCTGCTCCGTACGGCGGGTCTGCAGAACGTGCGCGCCGAACACGTCCAGGCGCACGGGACCTGGGGTCGAACCGCCGCGGAGGCTGCGGACTTCCTCCTCGACTCCGGCCCGGGCCGGCACCTCCTCGGCTCGGTCGACCCCGCCGCCCAGGCCCTTGCGCGGCGCCGCCTGACCGAAGACCTCGGTGCTCACGAGAGCGGCGGCGCGATCCGACTCCGCAGCACCGGGTGGCTCCTGACCGCCACTAGCGCCGCCTGACCGTCCGAAACGGGCGAGCGGCCACCGCCCAGGAACCTCACGTCACGTGAGGTTCCTGCCAGCCTGGACAGCCTGGACAGCCTGGAGGGGCGCGGCGAGGGCGGCAGCGTGCTGGTCGTCCTGGACGGGCTGACGGCATCGAGACCGCCACCGAGATCGCCGAGTCCAGGCCCGGCCTGTCGGTGGCGCTGGTCGCCCGCAGTGAGCTGGGCGCCGCGCTCTGCGCCGGAGGCCGCGGCCATTTGCGCGAGACGTGCGCCCGGCTGGGCATCACGGTTCTGGAGCACACCGGTGTCGAAGCCGTCAGCCACCCGGGTGCTGTGCGCCGACGGCACCGTCCTGGCCCTTCTCGTCGACGAGTTCAAGACCATCTGCCGAGGGCGCTGACTCAGGCAGGCGAAGCAGCCGTGTCGGGACAAGGTCACCGGGCGCCCCCTTGGATCGAACCGTCAGTTCACCAGGGAAAGCTGCACAGCGGCCTGCCCGGCTTTCAGGGGAAAGTGCATCCGCGTGAATGCGTGGACACGGTGCACTTTCCGCCAAAATCCGATACGACACAGGCGCAACACCATCCCGCTCGTTTGGCTGTTCGAGCCGGGTGGGCATCGATGGAAAGGCGCGTCGGCGCATTCGTGACAGCAGGCAGGTGTTTGTCGGTGTGGCCGGTCCGGCGAACTGATCGTCCGTTTCCGGCGTCCCGTGAGGAGGAATCCAGATGAGCGGCTGGCGGAATCACCTCGTCAGGCGGGAGTCTCCAAGACTGCCTTACGCCAGTGGTGAGGCTCCGCTTCCCGGTCCCGAGGGCTGGGTCATGCTCGCACCGTCCACCGAGCTTCGCCCGGGCGATGTCGTCACCAAGCGTCTGATGGGCGAAGACGTCGTCGTCTACCGCACCCGCGCCGGCCGTGTCAGGGTCGTCCGTCCGTACTGCCCCCATCTGGGCGCGCACCTGGGCTGCGGCGGGAAGGTGGACGGCGAGAACATCGTATGCCCCTTCCACCACTTCGCTTTTGGACCGGAAGGCGATATCGCGCGCCTTGGTCCGGGCTACACCGGAAAACCTCCGAAGGACGGTCTCACCGTCCTGCCGAGCGAAGAAGTCAATGATGGTATCTTCGCCTGGACCGGAAAGTCCCACGCGAAGGCCCCCTGGCGAATTCCCTCCCTCCTCGACGACCGGGGTTCGCGTGCCCGGTTCACGGTCCTTGATCTGCATTCCCACCCGCAGGAGATATTCGAGAACATCGTCGACGTCGGCCACGTCCGTGCGCTGCACGGGTACACCGACATGGAGCACGCCAGGCCCCCGGTCACGGACGGGCACACATATTCCGTGCCCCTCCGGTTCGTCCGCCCCTTTCCGCCGTTCGGCAAGCTCAAGGGCGAAACCGAGGTCACCATGTACGGTCTGGGATTCACTCACGCCCGGTCCTGCGTACCCGAAATCGGCCTGGAAGTCACGGTGATACTTGCCCCACGCCTGGTCGAACCCTGGCGCGTACATCTCACCCTCGGCGTCAGCGTGCTCCTGGCTCCCCCGGTCCGCCCCTTCAACCGCCTGCCCCAGTCGTTCCTCCGCACCTTCGCAACCGCTGCCACCCCCCTGAACCTGCGCGTGGTCGCGGCGGACCTCTACGGCGACGTACCGGTGTGGAACTCGAAGATCTACGCATCCCCGCCCCGGCTCGCCGCGGGCGACGGCCCCATCGGCGCATACCGCCACTGGGCTCGGCAGTTCTACCCGGCCGAGAGCGGCGGAGCCGGCTTCTGACTCGTCTGTCACCCGAATTGCAAGACATTCTTGCTGTCTGAAAGGTGGTCGGTTTGGCATGCCCTACACGGCAATTCAGTTCCCGGGACTCGGCGGTTATGTACCCGGCAGTCTGCGACACCTGGTCGCGGTCGACTTCCGCGTCAAGGAACTGCTGAGCGAGGTGGACCAGGCAGCGAGGGAGTACGGCGTCCCTCCGGTGTCCGTCACCCTCATCGATCCCGACGGACCGGACATCGAGGAGCTGGCGCAGACTCCGACCCGCCTGCATCTGGCCTCGCTCGCCTCGGGACTCGCCCTGTACGCGGCGCTCGTTGCACGCGGTCGCCCCGGCGACGTGCTGGTCGGTCACAGCACGGGTGAGCTCACGGTGCTGGCCGCTGCTGGCTGCCTGTCCGCCTACGACGCCGCCCGGGTGATCTGCGAGCGGGAAATCGCGCTGGCCGAGGGGGATTTCGCGGGCGGCCTCACGGCGCTGCGGATCGGCGCGCGACGGGCCGAGCACTTGTGCGGGGCGGTGGGCGGCTGGTCGCTGCAGCCCTCCCTTTTCAACGCCCCGCAGCAGACGGTGGTGTCCGGCAGTGCCGAGGAGCTGCCCCTCTTGGAGAAGGCGGCCCGCGCGCTGGGCATCCAGGCCACCAGGCTGCTCGTGGTGTACCCGCACCACAATCCCGTGCTCGCCGGGGCCGCCCGGCAGGTGGCCCGGTCCACGACCACCTATCGGATACAGGAGCCACACGTGCGCGTTTTCTCCCCGCTCCTGGGTCAGCCGGTGCGCACGGCCGGAGACGTACGAAGGATCATTGACCGGCACCTGATCGATCCCGTCTTCTTCGTCGAGGCCTTACGGGAGTTGCACGCCTCCCATGGCGTCGGACGGTTCCTGGAAGTGGGGCCCAGGGCGCTCCTCACCCCTTGTGCCGCCGAGTCGCTGCCGCCGGACGTGGAGCTGCTCGGGCCGCCGCCGGGAACCACCGAAGGGTCCGCGATCCTTGACGAGTTGATGCGTCAACGGTCCGGCGGCTCTGCGCCGTCCGTGACCGCAGCGACGGCAGCTCCGGCCCCTCCCACCCCTGCGGCCCTGTCGGCACACTCGACGGCGTCCTCCAGAAGGCTGCCCGAGCGCGATGTCCTCGTCGCGGAGCTCCGCGGGACGTTCGCCGACGCGTTGGGCTATCCCGAGGAGGTCTTCACCGAGGAAGCGCATCTGGAGGCGGACCTCGGCATCGCCTCGGTGAAGAGGACCGAGCTCCTCGTGGGGCTGCTCGACCGGTACGACCTTCCGACGCCGCCTGCGGACCTGAGGGTCCGGGACTACAACACGTTGCCGAAGCTCGCCGACCTCATGCTCCTGCTGGCCGCCGAGGACACGGATCCAAGCGAGAGCGGCAGGGCCGCATGAGCCGGCCTCCCGTGGCAGAGGCCGCCGACGCCGTGCCAAACACCGGCTCCGCTCCGCAGGCGCATTCAGAGCATGAGATGTCCCGGGCTGTCGCGGTGGTCGGCATGGGGATCGTCGTGCCCGGCGCCACCAGCCCGGAGGAGTTCTGGAAGGTGCTGCTCCAGGAGCGGCACATGTTCGGCCGGCCCGGACACATCAGCCTCGACAACTGGTACTCGCCCGACCCCGATGCCGAGGACAAGTCCGCCATCAGAAGCGGCGGCTATCCGCGGACCATCCCCGTGTACCCGGACGACGCCGCCGTGCGCCTGGACCGTACGGGCCTGCTGCTGCGCCACTGTGTGCGGCAGGCCCTCGCCGATCCGGTACGCAGGCGGTCCGACCGGATGGGAGCCTACGTCGCGCTGCCGCCCGGCAGCCTCGCCCTGGAGGAATCCACACTGTGTGCGGCGGCCGCGGACGCACTCGAAGGTGCCGGCCGGGGCGGAGAAGGCACAGGCGAACTGCTGCGGGAGCGGCTCGCCGCGCACTATCCGCACGCCGCGGAACATCCGCGGCAGGCGTTCGCCGACCAGGTGATCCGAGGCGCGTGCGCCGGGCTGCTGCCCGGCGGCAGCGAGATGCAGGCAGTCGACTCCGCCTGCTCTTCCTCCCTGTACGCCATTGACCTCGCGGTCAAGGCCTTGCTGGCCGGTGAGCGGGATCTGGTGGTGTGCGGCGGGGCGAACACCGGACCGCGGCGCGATCTCGTCCTCTTCTCCAAAGCGCGGGGATTCTCGCGCAGCGGCCAGTTGCGCGCCTTCGACAGTGATGCCGACGGGACGCTGTTCTCGGACTCGGCCGCGGTGATCGCGCTCAAGCGCCTGGACCGGGCGTTCGACGACGGAGACGAGGTCCTCGGCCTCTTGGGCGGATTCGGTGCCTCGGTCGACGGTACGGGGAGTTTGGTGGCCCCCGACCCGGAAGGGCAGAAGCTGTCGGTGCGCCGTGCACGCGGGGTGGGTGCCCTCAAGCCGTCGGATGTCGACTGGATCGTGGGACACGGCAGTGGGACCCCTGTGGGCGACACGGCGGAGCTGGAGGGTCTTGCCGAACTCGCGGGGGATTCCACCCAGTTGATCACTTCCAACAAGCCACTGGTGGGGCACGGGGCTTGGGCGGCCGGTGCGGTCTCGGTCGTCCACGTCCTGCTCGCGTTGCGCCACGGGGCCATCCCCGGCGAGCGCTTCTTCTCCCGCCTGCCCGACGGCATCCGCGCGGGCAAGCTGATCGTTCCACGCGTCGACACCCCATGGCGCTCACGCAGCGACCGTGTGCGTACGGCCGGCATCTGCGCGTACGGCCTCGGAGGCGGCAATGCCCACCTTCTCGTGCACGGTCCCGAAGCGGTGCGCGGACCCGTGACGCAAGCGGGTACGGGAGCCGGGGAAAACGGCCCCGGGGCCGCCGACGATCCGGTGGTACTGGTCGGCTGGAGCGCACACCTGCCCGGGGAACCGTCCGCACAGGACGTCACGGACTGGTTGTCGGGCCGCGGCCCGGCACCGGCCGCCACCTTCGGCGAGGTGTACCCGCTCCCGCCCTTCCGGCAGCTGCGGATGCCCCCGGTCACCGCACGCAGCATCGACCGTACGCACCTGATGGCGATCTCTGCCGCAGCACGGTTCGTCGAGGAGCACGGCGAGCTGTGGGATCCCTGCCGCGCCACCACCGGCGTGTTCACGGGCCACACGGGTCCCACCCGTGCCATGACCGAGTACACCGTCCGAGTAGCCGCCGATGATCTCCTCGCGGTGGCCGAGGCGGCCTGCGGCCGACAGGGCCGGGAGTCGATGCACGCGTTCCTCGACCGCCTGCGTGAGCGTCTGCCCGCGGCGAGTGATGCGAGCATGCCGGGCCAGCTCACCAACATGATCTCCTGCCAGATCGCCAACCGACACCGGTTGCACGGCATGGCGCTTGCCCTGGATGCCGGCCGCTCCTCCACCCAGGCCGCCCTCCACACCGCCGGCCGCTACCTCGCCTCCGGGGAGCTGGACATGGCTCTCGTCGTGGGGGTCGGCGGTCACTCCGGGCCGCTGGCCGACGCACTGACGGAAACCTCCGCCTCCCTGGCCGAAGGCGCCGTCGTCATGGCCCTGACCCGCAAGTCCCTGGCGGACCGGCAGGGCTGGCGCTGCCTCGCCCGCATCACCACCACCGCGTGCCCGGCCGACGAAGCCGACCGGGACTGCCCCGAGACGGGTGCCGACGCGGAGGCCGCTGAGATCGGACCGCCCGAGTGCTCTCGTGACTACCAGGGAGCGGAGGGCGCCCTCTCCGTGCTCCGTGCCGTCCACTGCGGGCTGCCCATTGCCGTGGTACGCAACGCCGACCAGGGACCGCGCGTCGTCGTGCACCCCTTGGGCGCGGATTCAGGAGTGTCCGGCGCGGACACGCCCGCCGGGCGGCAGGGCACCACCCCCTCGAAGACCGCGTCCGAGGGGTCACGGGCACCCGCGCGGGGCAGGCCCGCGACGCCACCGTCGACCCTCGTGGACCGCGCCGTGATCGCCTACCGGCGGCGTGACGCGGTCTCCGTCGAGTCCCGAGCCCGCGACGATGCGCTCGGCCCGGCGATCCGGCCCAGCTCCCTCATCCTCGTACATTCCGCAGCCCTCGCCCGGGACCTCGCCCCTCTGGCCCGCAAGCACGGCGCCCGGATCGTCAGCTGCGACCCCCGTACAGAACCCGACGAGGTGGTCGCCGTGGCCGGGCCCCACGAGGAAGCGGCCTCGTCCACCGGAGCGGTCCGGGACGCGGTGGGCGGCCCTCATCTGCTGGTCATCGCCTCGGCCCGCCAGCCGGAGAGCGTCTGGCCCGCACCGCCGCCCTCGTCACTGCTGAGGTTGCAGGAGTGTCTGTTGGCCGCTGTGCGGGAGATGAGACCCGGCGTGTCCGGCACTGTCGAGGCCCTGCTGCTCGATCCGCTGCGCGGCCACACCACCCACCCGCACCTGACCCTCGTCACCGGATTCCTGCGCAGCCTGGCCCTCGAACTATCCTGCCCCGTCCACGCGGTGGTCACCGACGCTGCCCTGGAAGCCGGGCTCGAACAGCTCGCCGCCGAGCGCTCGGTACGGCGCGAGGGGACGGTCGTCCAATACCGCCAAGGACTGCGCCATGCCGAAGTGGTCATTCCCGCGCCGCTCCCCGCCGCACGCGCTGCTGCCCCACTGCCCCTCGACAGCGACTCGGTGGTGGTCGCCACCGGCGGTGCCCGGGGCGCCACGGCCGTGGCCGTCACCGCGCTGGCCCGGCGGGTCCGCCCCCGCGTCTGGCTGCTGGGCACCACCCCCGCCGACGGCGTGCCACCGGAGCTGCTCGATGTCCCCGACGACGAGCTCACCCGAGCACGCCGCGCCTACCTCAGACGAGAACTCGCGGCCCGACCGGGCACGCCGATCGGCGACCTCAACCGGCAGTTCGACGCGCTGCTCCGCGCCCGCGAGATCCATTCGACACTGCGCGAACTGCGCGGGCTGTGCGGCCCGGACCGCGTCCACTACCTGGTGTGCGATCTACGTGACCGCGAGCAGGTCATGCACGCCGCACGGCAGATCCACGCGTACGAAGGCGAAGTCGACCTGCTGATCCACGGCGCCGGACTGATCCGGTCGTCCGCCGTCACCGAGAAGTCACTGGACGACTTCCGCGCCGTACGCGACACCAAGGTCGCCGGATACCACCACCTCAAGGAGGCCTTCGCCTCCCCGGCCCCACGGCTGTGGTGCACCTTCTCCTCCGCGAGCGCCCTGACCGGCGGTGCGGGCGACACCGACTACTCGGCGGCCAACGAGTACGTGCTCGCAGCGGCCCACGCCGAACACGGTCGTCGCACGGACGAGTTCGCCGTCGCCTGGGGGCTGTGGCGGGACACCGGCATGGTGAAGGACGTGGCGGGCGACATCGCACGGCGGCTCGGCATCGACGGCATGAGCAACACCGAAGGAGCCGCTGCCTTCCT
Source organism: Streptomyces sp. NPDC046876 (assembly GCF_040645035.1). NCBI lineage: Bacteria > Bacillati > Actinomycetota > Actinomycetes > Kitasatosporales > Streptomycetaceae > Streptomyces > Streptomyces sp. NPDC046876. The sequence goes on from NZ_JBEYXK010000010.1 coordinate 42,215, forward strand.
GGCCGAACTCTCCTCGCCACGCCCTCTCGAAGCCGCGCCCGTACTCGGGCCGCGGCCGGGCCGGGCGGAGAGCGACAGGGCGGACGCCGGTCCCGCGCCCAGACCGTCCGGCGGGCTGCTCGGCGCCCCGGAGACCGCCGGGCCGACGGGCGCCGGCTGGTTCTGGCGGCCCGACCCCGACCGGGACACCTACCTCGCCGAACACCTCGTCGAAGGACGACCGTTGCTGCCCGCCGTGATGATGCTCGCGCTGGCCGCCGAGGCGGCCCGTCAGCTGTCGCGCGGCGCGGACGTGACCGGATTCCGGGACCTCACCGTTCATGAGCCCCTGTACACCTCCCCCCGGGGTTCCTCGGTCACCTGCCGGATCACGGCCGAGTGGGCCGGCCCGAACCGAGTCCGGGTCGAACTCCACTCCGACCTGGCCACTCGGCGCGGCCGGATCCTGCTCCGGGACCGCCCGCACTGCCGGGTCGACGTGGTCTTGGGCACCCGGCCGCACCCACCTGCGCCACCACCCCCTGCCGTGCTCCCTCCGCTGGAGGACTGCCCGACAGCCCGGCCCGACAGCTCGGTCCAGCTCTCCGGCGTGTGGCGGACCAACCTGTACCCCGCCGCGGACACCGAGGCGGCCGAGGCGCTGTGGCACCCTCGTCTGGAACCCGACGGGGTCTTTGCCCGTCTCGCCGTACCGGCCCTGCTCATCGACTCGACCGCGCGGCTCTTCCGCTACCCGCCCCTGCCGAGTGGGGAGCACGTCATGGGCGTACCGGTGTCCATCGCGGGCATCGACCTGTTCACAGGCGCCACCGACACCGAGCTCGCCGCCGCCCACCCCGAAGGGCTGCGCCTGCGCTACCGCACCGCGGACGACCGGGCGGTCGCCGTGGCGCGGGACGGCACGGTCCAACTCGCCGTCACCGGCCTCAAACTGCATGTCACGGACCGGTTCCCGGCCACCATCCGGTACCCGGAGTGGGGGCCGTGACCAGGCCGACGACAAGCTGCCCGCCGGACGTGCTGTGGCTCGGTCTCGACCGCCCCGCCTACTCCTGGTGGCCGCTGCTCGACGCCCGCGAACGCCGCCGCGCCCGTGCCCTGCCCTGCCCGCTGGTACGCAGGCGCTTCATCGTCCGGCGAGGCATGGTGAAACAGGTGCTCGCCCACCGGACCGGGCTGCCCCCGGCGGAGTTGACGATCCACACGGACGCCAGGGGCAGGCCGATGGTCACGGCGTACCCGCGCCTGCGGTTCAGCGTCTCCCATTGTGGACCGCTCGCTGTCCTCGCCGTGAGCGGGAACGGCTCCCAGGTGGGCGTCGATGTCGAACGCGTCAGCGGCCATCGGGTCACCCCGCGCATGCTGGCCTACACCCTCACCCCGTCCGAGCAGCACTTCCTCGCCCGGCTCCCGTCCCGTGAACGCATCCGCGCGTTCCATGCCGTGTGGACCGCGAAGGAAGCGGTCGCCAAGGCCACCGGGCGTGATCTCGCCTCCTGCTTCACCCGGATCGACGTGGCCCTCGGTCCGGCGGGAAGTCACGGCGGGCTTTCGGCCGGGCAGCATCTGGCCCGCGATCTCACCCGTCCGTCGGCCGCGTGGATCATCACCCGGCCCGCCGCGCCTCTCCCCGGCTACGCCACCGCCCTCGTCACCTTGCCGACCAGCCAGGAAGAACGACCATGACGTACCTCGACAGCCGGACGGCCGCCCCGGACGGCTTCCCGCCCGCGGCCTTCCCGGAGACCGCCGGTTTCACCATCGAGCACGTCGTCACCGCGGGGGACACCAGCGCCGTCGGCCCCGTCTACTACGCCCGCCTCATCGACTGGCAGGGACGCTGCCGCGAGCAGGCGGGCATGGCTGGCGCCCCCGTGTTCAGCTCCGACATCTCCGGCGAGCACGCGATGCTGACCCGCTCGTGCTCTTGCGAGTACGAAAGGGAACTCTGGTTCGGCGACCGGGTCGCCATCCGGGTCACCGTTCCCTGGGTACGGCTGCACCTGATGAAAGGGGAGTTCAGCTTCTACCGGATCTCGGGACCCGGCGACCCGGGAGGGGAACTCGTCGCCCGCGGGGAGCAGATCTGGGCGAGCGCGTACCGGGTCGGCGACCACTACGAGCCCGGTCCCTGGCCCGCGGAACTCGTGCGCTGTGCCGCCCGGCTGGGGGCCGACGTCAGCCGCGCCCAGGTCGAAGAGGCCGACCGGACGGCCCAGAGGTCCGGGGAGGCGCCGTGACCGCGCGCCGGGCGACCCGCCGTGACCATGCGCTCGTCATCGGTGCCGGAATCGCCGGCCTGACGGCCGCCGCCGTCCTCGCCGAGCACTTCGCGCGCGTCACGCTCATCGATGCCGACCTACTCCCGGAGTCTCCCGTCCGGCGCCCGGGCGTCCCACAGGGCGAGCACATCCACGGGCTCCTCGTCGGCGGCCAGCGCACCTTGGAGGAGCTGCTGCCCGGCATCGGCGCCGAACTGCGCCGGGCCGGCGCAGTTCCGGTCGACATGGGCGCCGACTTCCTGCTCGGCACCCGCCACGGCTGGGGCACGCGCTTCCCTTCCGACCTCACCGGCGTTACCGCCAGCCGCGCCCTGTTCGAATGGGCCATCCGTCGCCGCGTCCTCGCCCTGCCCGGCCTCACGCTCCTGCAGAAGCACCGCGTCGACGGGCTTACCGGCGGCCTCGGCGTCGTCCACGCCGCCAGAGTCCGATCCTCGGAAGGCGAAGTGCTCACCCACGAAGCGGACTTCTTCGTCGACGCCACGGGACGTGGCTCTCGCGCCGGCCACTGGCTCGCCGAGCTCGGCTATCCGGAACTCCCGCAGTCCACCGTCGACGCACACGTCACCTACGCCAGCCGCACATACCTGCCACCACGCGAAGCCCCGGACTGGCTCGCCTGCTACCTCATGGTCACCGGTCCACCGCAGACCGGCGGCGGCAGCATCGCCACCATCGAAGGCGGACGCTGGATCGTCACGCTCAACGGGCTCGGCCCCCAAAGCCCCACCGCCGACGAGGCGGGCTTCCTGCCGTACGCCAAGACGCTGCCCCACCCCGTCATCGCCGAAGCGCTCGCCACGGCACAACCCCTCACGCCGGTCGTCACGACCCACGCCACCGCCAGCCGGCGTCGTCACATGGATCGGATGCCCGATCAGCCCGCCAACCTCGTCCTGCTCGGGGACTCCGCCTGCTGCCTCAACCCCGTCTACGCCCAGGGAATGACTGCGGCCATCCACAGCGCGGCGCTCCTGCGGGACTTCCTCCCGCAGCACCTCGAAGACCGTGCCCCCGCCGGCCGCTTCCACCGTCAGCTGGCCGCCATGCTCGACACGTACTGGCTGCTGGCCACCGCCGTCGACCTGCGCCACCCCACCACCCAGGGGGACCCGCCCAGCGGCCTCCAGCGCCTCCTGCCCACCGGGCTGGACCGCCTGCTCGCCGCCGGCACCCGCGACCACCGCGCACAGCACGTCTTCCTCGAAGCCCTCAACATGCTGCGCGGCCCCGCCTCGCTCCTCTCCCCCCAGCTCGTTCTGCGCCTGCTGCGGGCACACACCCCGCAGACCCCTCTGACCGCCTTCGACCCGCCCCCCGCACCACGCCGCTGACCTCCCCCGGCCGCACGGTCGGCCCGCTTCCCAAGCGCCTCGCCACCATCGGCCTCCACGTGAGAGCAGGTTCAGATGCCCGCGATATCACAGACTGCCGGTACGGTCATCGGCCTGGCCCTCGGCGTCCTCTCCGCGATCGCCCTGACCGTCTGGGGCGTCCACGAATGGCGACGCAAAGGCCGATGCCATTTGCTCATCCTGGTCGCCGGATCCGCCATAGGATTCCTGACCTCCCCGGGACTGGACCTCGTCGCCAACATCAAACTCCCGCCCCCGGTGGCCATCTCCCCGAACGTCCACCGGCTCTTCGAGCTGGACGAGTCCCTCTGGGTCTTCCCCACCTACCCGCTGTTCCTCGCCCTGCCGGCATACCTGACGTTCGTCGCCCTGGACGAACAGTGGCCGCGCAGGAAGCTCTGGATCTCCATCGCGCCCATCATCGCGAGCGACTTCATCGGCGAGGTCTTCCTCATCCGCGTGGCAGGCCTCTACCGGTATGCGGGGCAGCAGCCGTTCCTGGTCCTCGGGGCATCCCCGATGTGGGAGACGGCCATGGTGACCGCGAGCATGCTCATGGGCGCGCTCCTCTACTTCCTCGGACGCCGCCTGCACGGCGCGGCCTGGCTCCTGACCCTCCCCGTCATCGGCAGCGGCTTCATGGGATTCCTGGTCGTCGCCGGATGGCCCGGGATGATCGCGGTGCACGGAGAGGTATCCCGACCGATGGTGCCCGTACTCGGACTCGCCAGCCTGGCATGTTGCGCCGCCATCCTGTACATGATCTCCCTCCACCTGAGCGGGCCCGAACCCCGCCGCGCTCCCACAGCCAAGGCGCACACCGCCGAACCTGGCTGAACCGTTCCCTCTCTTTCGCTGCGCATCCCCGCACGACACCCCCACGCTCCGCCGGTATGAGCCCGTAGACCGCAGACCTGCACCGAAGGGACGGATGATGGGCAGGAACACCGAGACGCTGCAGCGCTTCCTCGCTCTGATCGAGTCGGGCGCGATCGAGGAGGCACTCCGCCTCATGCACCCCGAGGTGGTCATCCATGAGGCGGAGAGCCTGCCCTACTCGGGGGACTTCCATGGCCCCGAGGGCTTCATCCGGCTGGCGGAGACGGTCTTCGGCCTGGCCGCTTTGAGCCTCAGCGACGTGAGGCTGATGGAGGACGGTGACACCGTGATCTCGCGGTCCAAGGCCAAGTTCACCGCCCGCGCCACGGGAAGGGTCCTCGAAACCGAAGTCGTCGAGCTCTACACCTTTCGCGATGCGCGAATCATCGAGATCGACGCCTTCTACAAGGACACCCACGCGGTCGTGGAGCTCCTGAGGCCGTGAGCACACCGGGCCGCACCCGGCACCGCCCGGACCTGTGGGCACCGCCGGGCCCTGATCGCAGCCCCTGTTGCTGTGGCGGGTCCCGTTGTGATTGGGCCGGCCGAATGCCGCAATCCTGTCGTCCAGGATCTATCGGGGCATGGTTGTCGGTCCGTGACTGGTCCGGGAGGGCCACCCTCGTGGTCGTGGGCGGCGTCGCCGCCGACTCGCGGGTGCGTGCCCTCGCCGAGCAGCGCTGTGCGGCCGCCGGAGTCGAACTCCGGGTCGCGCAACTGACCCTGTGCACCGGCAACGGGCGATGATCGCAGCTGGGGGTGACCTGCTGGTGCGGGTCGGCTCCGACCCGGCACCACTGGACATGTCCAGCGACCCGTCCGCGCCCCTCGAGTACGCGGCCTTGCACCCGGTCGACCGTTCGGCCGCGGCGTCACCGAACCCGGCGGTGCCGCCGGTACGGCCGATAGATCTGCACCGATACCGGGGATCAGGCAGCGACGAGCTCCTGTTCGCGGTCCGGCGTTTTGACCTGGGGCTTCTTGTTCGGCAGCGAGAGCCGGAAGACCTTGCGCCACGCGGAGAACACCTGCTTGGGCAGCGGCCCGGTGACGTACTCCAGCTCGTACTTCTCGAACAGCGCGCGGACCTTCACCGCGACCTCGGCGTACCGGTTGCTCGGCAGGTCCGGGAACAGGTGGTGCTCGATCTGGTGCGACAGGTTGCCGGTCATGAAGTGCACGGCCCTGCCGCCGCTGATGTTCGCCGAGCCCATCATCTGGCGCAGGTACCACTGGCCGCGGGTCTCGCCCCCGATCGACCGGCGCTCGAAGACCTGCACGCCCTCGGGGAAGTGCCCGCACATGATCACCGAGTGGGACCAGATGTTGCGGACCAGGTTCGCGGTGAACGTGGCAGCGAGGGTGGTGAGGAACGACGGGCCCGACAGCAGTGGGTGGATCACGTAGTCCTTGAGCACCTGCTTGCGGATCTTGCGGCCCACGGCCTTGGCACGCGTGCGGAACTCCGGGTTCTTGCGGCGGCGCCCCCGCAGGTTCTTGCCAAGCTCCAGGTCGTACGCTGCGATGCCGTACTCGAAGAAGCAGGCGTTGATGAAGTTCCACAGCGGCTGGCCCAAGTGGAACGGGTGCCACTTCTGGTCCTCGTCAACGCGCATGATGCCGTAGCCGAGGTCGTTGTCCTTGCCGATCACGTTGGTGTACGTGTGGTGCAGCTCGTTGTGCGAGTGCTTCCACTGGTCGGACGGCGAGACGTGATCCCACTCCCAGGTGGTGGAGTGGATCTTCGGATCCCGCATCCAGTCCCACTGCCCGTGCAGGATGTTGTGGCCGATCTCCATGTTGTCCATGATCTTCGCCACAGACAGCCCGGCGGTGCCGATCAGCCACGCGGGCGGGAAGAACGAGAACAGCAGCACGCCCCTGCTGACCAGCTCGAGCTTGCGCTGCGCCGAGATGACCTTGCGGATGTAGGCGGCGTCCTTCTCGCCGCGGCCGGCGATCACCTCATCGCGGATCGCGTCCAGCTCGCGGCCGAGCTCCTCGATCTGCTCCGCGGTCAGGTGGGCGGTGGGGTCGATGGCGGTCAAGGTGCTCCTACCGTTCGATGGTGCACGGGCCCGCCGCGGCGGACACGCAGGTCTGGATGAGGACGCCCGGCTCGGCCTCGGTGATCTCGCCGGTGCGCAGGTCGCGGACGGCGCCTGTCTTGAGCGGCGTGACGCAGCCGAAGCAGATGCCCATGCGGCACCCTGACGGCATGAGCACGCCGGCCTCCTCGCCGACGTCCAACAACGGGGTGGCGCCGTCCGCGTTGGCGGTCTTGCCGGTGGCGCTGAACGTGACCTCGCCGCTGTCACCGGCGACGACGATGCCGGGGCGGAAGCGTTCGGTGTGCAGGCGCTCGTGGACGCCGTGTTCGCGCCAGAGCTCTTCGGCGGCGTCGAGCAGGCCCGCGGGCCCGCAGGCCCAGGTCTCGCGCTCGGTCCAGTCGGGCACCAGTTCGTCGAGGCGGGAGACGTCGAGCCTGCCGTCCGTGTCGGTGTGCACCTCGATGAGCCGCAGCTTCTTGTCTGCCACCAGGTCGTGCAGTTCGTCACGGAAGATCACGTCCTGCGGCTGCGGTGCGCAGTGGACCATGACGACGTCGTCGAACTCGACGTCACGCAGCATGCCCATCACAGGCGTGATGCCGCTGCCGGCCGTCAGGTAGAGCACCTTGGCGGGCTTGGCCTGCGGCAGTACGAAGTCACCGGTTGCCTGGCCGAGCTGGACCAGCGTGCCCGGTTTCGTCCTGCGGACCAGGTGGTTGCTGACCTTGCCGCCCGGGACCGTCTTCACGGTGATCGTGACCCGGCCGTCCCGGCGGTGGGTCGGCGAGGTGATGGAGTATGCACGCCACAGGCGCCTCCCGTCGACGTCGACCCCGATCCGCAGGTACTGACCGGCCGTGTGACCGCGCCAGCCCCGTCCCGGCCTGATCACGATGGTCGCGGCGTCACCCGTCTCGGGGCGCACGGCCTCGATGCGCCCACGCAGGTCAGCGCCCGAACGCAGCGGGCTGACCAGGTCGAGGTAGTCCGACGGCAGCAGCGGCGTCGTGACCATCTCCAGCAGTTTCCACGCCCCACTGCGAAGGGCTGCACTCGTCATGACCCCAGCTTGATGTGCCTCAAGGCGTAAAGTCCTGACCGTAGGACGTAAATCTGCTCGGCTGAATTGTTCGCAGGGAATAAACATGAGCAATCCCATCCGGAGGGTCACCGAACTGGCACTGGATGAGACGACGGTCACCGCACTTCGGGCCGCGCTGAGGACCACCGCCGACGAGGTCGTCCAGGCGATCATCGACGAGGTCCCTCCCTACGCCAACGCCCTCTCGGGCCGCATGGGCGTCACCATCCGGCGAGCCGTCCGCACCGCCCTGGGGCACTACCTGGACCTCGCGAGCGGGAACGCCACAGGCGGCGACGCCGGTGACGCAGCCTACGAGCTGGGCCGCGGCGAGGTGCGCGACGGCCGTTCGATGGACGCCCTGCTCAGCGCCTACCGCGTCGGTGCCCGCGTGGCCTGGCGATGCCTGGCAGCGGGTGCCGTACCCGCGGGTCTGCCCGCCGCCGAGGTCGCCAAGTTCGCCGAGCTGACCTTCGCCTACATCGACGAGCTCTCCGCCGCGAGCGCCGCGGGCCACGCCGACGAACTGGCCGCCCGGGGCCGGGAGCACGAGCGCCACCTGGAACACCTGGCCCGCGACCTCCTCGCGGGCGCGAACCCGGACGTGCTGCTGGCCTCTGTTCAGCGGGCCGGGTGGCAGCCCCCGGTTTCGCTGACCGCGGTCCTGCTGCCCGCCGCCCAGGCCCGGCCCGCCTACCGCGCGCTCGACCCGGGCACCCTCGTCCTCGACGATCTGCCGGACGCCTCCGGTGTGCTGCTCGTTCCCGACGCCGACCGGTCGCATCTCCTGCGGCAGCTGACCGACCGCAGCGCCGTGGTCGGTCCGGCCCGGCCATGGACCCGTGCGTCCGCCTCGTACGCACGAGCCGTACGCGCGCGCTCCCTCTCCTCCGATATCCGCGACACCGAGGACCACCTGCCCGAGCTGGTGCTGAGCGCCGACGCGGACGCGTTCGCAGACCTGCGTGCCCGAGCCCTCGCACCGTTGCGGACCTTGCCCGCCGCGACCGCACGGCGGCTGGAGGAGACGCTGCGGGCGTGGCTGCTCCACCAGGGCAGGCGGGACGAGGTGGCGGCGGCGTTGTTCGTCCACCCCCAGACCGTCCGCTACCGGATGTCGCAGCTGCGGGAGCTGTTTCCGGATCTCGCATCGCCGCACCGGGTCCTCGAGCTGACGCTGGCGGTCGGCCTCCGGGTCAGCTGACGCGTCCTTCGACCGGCCACGACCGGTTCCGCGAGCGGTCCAGTGGACCGAGAGGAACGACGGAACGGACGCCTGACCGCCCCTACGGTCCGTCTCGTGGCCGGCAGACACTCCGCCCACCGTTCCAAGAGGGTTCCGACCGGCTCGCCGCCGAGACCGGCGGGGTTCCTGGCCCGGCCGCCCGTTCCCACCGGGCGGCCGGGCCACCCCGGAGGCATCGCAGGGCCCGTCGGTCAGACGGCGGCCGGCTGCTTCCCGGCAGGGGTTGCGGACGCGGAGGGCGCCGGGGCGGCGGACTTCTGCATTCCCTTGAGCAGCACCACCACCGCCGTGGTGACCACCGTGCCCGCCGCGACCGCAACCAGGTAGAGGAACGGGCTGCCGATCAGGGGGAGCACCCAGATCCCGCCGTGCGGGGCACGCAGGGTGGAGCCGAAGGCCATCGCCAGGCCACCGGCGGTCATGCTGCCGGCGATGCCCGCCGGGATGACCCGCAGCGGGTCGGCCGCCGCGAACGGGATCGCGCCCTCGGTGATGAACGAGGCGCCCAGCACCCAGGCGGCCTTCCCGTTCTCCCGCTCCTCGGGGGTGAACAGCCTGCGCCGGACGGCGGTCGCCAGGGCCATGCCCAGGGGCGGGGTCATGCCGGCGGCCATCACGGCAGCCATCACCTTGAGGCTGCCGGCGTCCGGGGTGGTACCCGCGGTGGTGAGCACACCGGCCGCGAAGGTGTAGGCGACCTTGTTGAGCGGACCTCCCATGTCGAAGGCCATCATCGCGCCGAGCAGCACACCGAGCAGGATCGCGTTGGAGCCGGAGAGGCCGTTCAGCCAGTCGGTCAGGCCGTTCATCGCCGAGGCGATCGGCGAGCCGACCACCACGAACATCAGGAATCCGACCGCCGCCACCGACAGCAGCGGGATCACCACGACCGGCATGATGCCCTTGATCGCCCGGGGCACGTTCCAGCGGATCATCCACAGCACCAGGAAGCCCGCGGCCAGGCCCGACACGATGCCGCCGAGGAAGCCCGCGCCGACCGCCACCGAGACGGCACCGCCGGCGATGCCGGCGGCCAGTGCCGCCCGGTCCGCGATCGCCCAGGCGACGTACCCCGAGAGGACGGGGACCAGGAAGCCGAAGGAGGTCTTGCCGGTCTGGAACAGCATCGCCGCCCAGCTGTGCGAGGAGGTCCAGTCGAAGTGGCCCAGCACGGACGGCGCGGAGGCGATCTGGTAGCCGCCCATGGCGAAGGCGAGCGCGATCAGCAGCCCGCCGGCCGCGACGAACGGGATCATGTAGCTGACGCCGGTCATCAGGTACGTGCGCAGCCGCTGCGCCCAGTGCTCGCCCGCAGGTGCGCTCGGCGCGGCGACCGGGGTGGTGGCGGTACGCGCGCCGCCGCCGGCTTCGGTGACCAGTCCGGCGGCCTGCGCGATTAGGTCGTCGGCACGGTTGACCCCGGCCTTGACGCCCACGTCCACGGTCGGCTTGCCGGCGAAGCGGGCCCGGTCCCGTATCTCCACGTCATGGGCGAAGATCACCGCGTCGGCTGCCGCGATGACCTCGGGGCCGAGCGGCGTCGTCCCGGCCGACCCCTGGGTCTCGACCTGGATCCGCGCGCCCGCCCGGGCGGCGGCCAGTTCCAGGGCCTTGGCGGCCATGTAGGTGTGGGCGATGCCGGTCGGGCAGGAGGTCACTGCGACGAGCCGCAGCCCGCCGTCGGAGGCGGCCCCCTGCGCAACGGCGGTCGTCCTCAGGGCCGCGTACGCCTCCGAAGCCTCGGCCGTCTCCGGAACGGCAGCCGGTGCCTCCTCGCCGTTGATCCGCGCCGCGACCGCGCTCGGGCTCTCGGCGTCGCGCAGGGCGCCGGTGAAAGCGGGGTCCATGAGGCGGCGGGCCAGCGCGGCGAGGATCTGCAGATGAGTGTCGTCCGCACCGGCCGGAGCCGCGATCATGAAGATCAGGTCGGCGGGCCGTCCGTCCGGGGCGTCGAAGTCCACACCCCGGGCGCTGCGGCCGAAGGCCAGGCTCGGCTGCGTGACGTGGGGCGAGCGGCAGTGCGGGATGCCGATCCCGTCACCCATCCCGGTCGGGGCCTGGGCCTCCCGGGCGGCGACGTCGGCGAGGAAGCCGTCGAGGTCGGTGACCCGGCCCTCGGCGACCAGCCGCTGGGCGAGGGCGCGGAGGGCTTCGTTCTTGTCCTCGGGGGCGAGGTGGAGATCGACGAGTGCGGGTGTGATCAGCCCGCTGGTCTCGCTCATCGTGTCGGTCATCGTGTCGATCCTTCGACTGGTTCCTGACAGTGTCCCTTGCCCCCGGGAATCGATGCCCTTCCGTCCCACACGGTCGGGCGTGCTGCCTCCCGATGACGACGCCGTCCTCAGGAGGCAGTTCTCAACCGCGGAGCGGTCGGTCGAGCGGGAGGTCCGCCGTCACGACCACCGCGGCCGGGTCCAGATGGGCCGGGGTCGGCATGACGCTCCCCGGCAGCTGTACGGCGGCGGCGCCGTGCGCCAGGGCCGCCACGAGGGCCTCGGGGCCGGTGCCGCCGGCGCCGAGGAAGCCCGCGAGCGAGGCGTCGCCCGCTCCCACATCGCTGCGGACGGCGGTGACCGGTGCGGTGCCGTACCAGCTTTCCTCGGCCACGAGCAGCATCCCGTCCGCACCGAGGCTGGCGAGGACCTGCTGGGCGCCGCGCTCGCGCAGCTCCCCGGCCGCGTCCAGGGCCTCGCCGACGGTGCGGACCGGGCGGCCCACGGCCTCCGCGAGTTCCTCCCGGTTGGGCTTGACCACGTCGGGGCGGGCCGAGAGCGCGGCCAGCAGCGCGGGACCGGAGGTGTCGAGGGCGATCCTGGCGCCGCCCGAGTGCACCTGGGCGACCACTTCCGCGTACCACTCGGGTGCGAGACCGCGGGGCAGGCTGCCGCAGCAGGCGAGCCACTGCACGTCGCTCCCGGTGCCCTGTCCGGTCTTCTGGGCGTCGCGGACGAGCGCAAGCAGTGCGGCCGACTCGGCGGCGCTGAGTTCGGGGCCCAAGGCGTTGATCTTCGTGAGGCTGCCGCCGTCCTCGGCGATCGAGACGTTGATCCGGGTGTCGCCCGAGATCGCGACCGCCGCGACGTCGATGCCCTGGTGGCGCAACAGGTCGGCGAGTAGCTGCCCGGAGAGGCCGCCCAGTGGGAGGACCGCGCTGGTGCGGTGGCCGGCGGCCGTGAGCGCGCGGGAGACGTTGACGCCCTTGCCGCCCGGATCGAGCCGGTCGTGCGCGGCCCGGTTGACTTCGCCGGGGACGAGGGTTCCCAGTTCGTAGGTGCGATCGAGGCTGGGGTTCGGGGTGATGGTGACGATCATGCGCGGATGACTTCCGGTCCGTGGTTCTCGATTCCGGCGGCCTGCTCGTCCGTCAGCCCGGTGTCCGTGACCAGCACGTCCACCTGGTCCAGCGAGCCGAAGCGGGCGAAGTGGCGGGCGCCGTACTTGGAGGAGTCGGCCACCAGGACGACCCGCCGGGCACCGGCGAGCATGGCCCTTTTCACGGCTGCCTCGGCGAGGTCCGGCGTCGAGAGGCCGCCCTCCGGGGAGAAGCCGTTGGTGGCGATCACCGCGACGTCCGCGTGGACGTCCGCCAGGTCGCGCAGCGCCCACGCGTCGACGGCGGCCTGGGTGCGGTGGCGCAGTCGGCCGCCCACCAGGTGGAGGGTGAGGCCGGGGTGGTCGGCCAGCCGGGCGGCGACCGGGAGCGCGTTGGTGACGACGGTGAGCCTGGAGTCGGCGGGCAGCAGGCCGGCCAGCCGGGAGACGGTCGTCCCGGCGTCAAGGATCACGCTGCCCTCCGCGGGCAGCAGGTCGAGGGCCGCCTTGGCGATGCGTTCCTTCTCGGTCGCGGCCGTGGAGTCCCGTTCGGCCAGACCGGGCTCCAGGTGCAGCGCACCGGCGGGCAGCGCGCCGCCGTGCACCCGGTGCAGCAGACCGGCCCGGTCGAGGGCGCTCAGGTCACGCCGGATGGTCTCCTGCGTGACGCCGAAGTCCTCGGCGAGTGTCGGCACGTCCACCCTGCCCTGCTTCTGCGCGAGGCGGAGGATCTCTTGCTGCCGCTCGGGTGCGTACATGTGGGATTGGGTCCGTTTCATGTCTGTTCGCGCTTGCTTCAGGCCGACCATACGCGCTCCGACCGAAAAAGCAAGAGGTCGTACGGGCTTTGCGCTCATCTTTGAGTTTGCCCGAATGTGTTGACATCGCTCGCCGATCGGACGTAGAACCAATCGAAACAACACGCTGACGGGCTTGAAACCACGGCCCGCCCGGCCCTCCGCCACCGCCCCCGTACCGCGGAGACCGGGTTCCGGCCACCGTGGCCCCCTCCCCGGCCGACCCGGATCCCACCCGGGTCGGCGCTCGTCTCTCCTCCACTCATCTCCTCCAAGGACCTCCCATGCACTCGATCCAGGTCACCGTCGGCTCCCGGAGCGGCCTGCACGCCCGCCCGGCCTCGCTGTTCGTCCAGGCCGCCGTCCGCCAGCCGGTCAAGGTCACCGTCGGCCGCCCGGGGCAGGTCCCGGTCGACGCCCGCAGCCTGCTCTCCGTCCTCGCCCTCGCCGCCGGCTGCGGCGAGGCCCTGGAGCTCACCGCGACCGGCGACCAGGCCCAGGACTCGCTGAAGGCGCTCGCCGACCTGCTCGCCTCCGACCTCGACGCAGCGGCATGAGCGATCCGATCCGCGGGATCGGCGTCGGCACGGGCAGCGCGGCGGGCCCGGTCGCCCGGATGGCGTCCGTACCGGCGCTGCCCGCCCCGAGGCCCGTCGCCGACCCGGCCGCCGAGGCGGCGGCGGTCCGCGCCGCCCTCGGTGCGGTCGTGACCGATCTGGACGAGCGAGCCGCCCGCGTGCGCGGCCCCGGCTCCGACGTGCTCGCCGCGCAGGCCATGATGGCCGCCGATCCGGTCCTTGCCGACGCGGCGGCCGCCTTGGCCGAACAGGGCACCGACGGCGCCCACGCGCTCGCCACCGCGTTCGACGGATTCCGCACTGCGCTCGCCGCCGCCGGCGGTCATTTCGCGGAACGCGTCGCCGACCTGGACGACCTGCGCGACCGCGCGGTGGCGCACCTGCTGGGGCTGCCCGTGCCCGGTCTGCCCGACCCGGGACACCCGTACGTCCTGGTCGCCGAGGACCTGGCGCCCGCCGAAACGGCGCTGCTCGACCCCGCCCGGGTGCTGGCCCTGGTCACCGTCCGCGGCGGGCCGACCAGTCACACGGCCATCCTCGCCAAGGCACTCGGCGTCCCCGCCGTGGTCGGCTGCGCCGGCGCCATGGAGCTCCAGGACGGCCGGCAGGTCCTGGTGCACGGCGCGGACGGCGTGGTCCAGCCCGACCCGAGCCCGGAGTCGCTCGGGCGGGCCGCCGAACGGGAGCGCCGCCGCCGCGAGCTGACGGCCCGGGTCCAGGGGCCGGGCCGGACGGCGGACGGCCATCCGGTCGCACTCCTCGTCAACCTCGGAGCGCCGCACGAGCTGCCCGGCGCGGCCGCGGCCGACGCCGAGGGCGTGGGCCTGTTCCGCACCGAGTTCCTCTTCCTGGACCGCGCCGAGGCACCGGGCCTCGCCGAACAGGCCGCCGCCTACCGGCGGGTCTTCGCGGCCTTCGCCGGCCGCCGGGTCGTCGTCCGCACACTCGACGCGGGGGCGGACAAGCCGCTGCTCTTCGCCACGGCCGCCGATGAGGAGAACCCGGCCCTCGGCGTCCGCGGCCTGCGGACGGCCGCCCGCGACCCCCAGCTGTTGGAGACCCAGCTCGCCGCGATCGCCGAGGCCGCCGGGGACGGCGCCGCGCAGGTCTGGGTGATGGCCCCGATGGTGTCGGTCCCGTCTGAGGCCGCCGAGTTCGCCGCCCGGGTCCGCGCGCACGGCCTGCCGCTGGCCGGCGCCATGATCGAGGTCCCGGCGGCCGCCCTGCGGACCGACCGGCTGGCGGAGGTCTGCGACTTCTTCAGCATCGGTACCAACGACCTGGCCCAGTACACCTTCGCGGCCGACCGCACGCTCGGCTCCCTCGCCGAGCTCCTCGACCCGTGGCAGCCGGCCCTGCTCACGCTGGTCGCCTCCGCCGCCCGGTCCGCAGCCGAGCACGGCCGTCCGATCGGCGTGTGCGGTGAGGCGGCCGCCGACCCGGCGCTCGCCCTGGTACTGGTCGGCCTCGGCATCACCAGCCTGTCGGCCGCGCCCGCCTCGCTCCCCGAGGTGCGGGCGGCACTGGCCGCCCACACCCTCGCGGAGTGCCGCGAACTCGCCCAGCTGGCCCTGCTCGCCGATGACGCCGCCGACGCCCGCGGCAAGGTCCGCTCGAGGGTCGCGGGAGGCAGGTGAGGAGAGGCGCGACCGACGCGGCTCCCCGCGGCGGCAACGACGACGGACCGCGGTCCCCGTCCGGGAGACGGCGACGGCCATCCGCTGAACCTGTTCCGCCTCCGGCGAGGTGGTCGGGCAGGGACGCACCCCGCCGGCAGGTTCGGAGACGGCAGCCCTCCAGGGTGCTGTACGCCGCACCGGTGGGCCCCTGTTCCGGTTGCACCAGGAGAGGAGAGAACCTCGCCCCCAGCCGGCGTCCGGGAGCAGGCAAAACGCACCCCCGGGGCCGGGGTGGACGCACCCCCTCCTCATCTGGGGCGACTGAGAGGCGCCTGCCGGGCGAACGCCCAGGTCCGGCGCCTCTTTTCGTGCCCTAGAAGAACCCGAGCTTCTTCGGCGAGTACGACACCAGCAGGTTCTTCGTCTCCTGGTGGTACAGCAACTGCACCCACGCTGACCAGCGGAAACGGCAGTTGGTGCGGCTCCTTGGTGCGATCTGGACCGGAATCGGTCCGGAATTTGTTCCGGATGCTGACGTTCCCGTCGCCTCGCCGTACAGACTGCGTGCGGGCCCCGTCGTCTCATTCGCGTCGTGTGTCCTGTCCCGCTGCCCTGTCTTTCGGGTCGGCCGACCGCCCTGGGGATTCGTGTCGGTCGCCTCTTGTCGTCCCCTCCCCAGGGTTGATGACCTACTCCCAGGGGCTCGGGGGGTGCGGGCCGGCGGGGGATGGCTGAGGTGTTGGGGGCCACGGATATCGAGTTGGACCGGCAGGTGATCGCGCGGGAGGGACTGGTCGAGGCCCGGGCGGCCTCCGCCGCCGATTCCCCGGCCGTGACCACGGCCGGGGTGGAGAGGGCGGAGGGGGAGCCGCCGCTCGCGTCGCTGCGGGCCCGACGGTGCCGCCCCTGGAGGCAAGGACTGCCCGTGATGGTCCTGGCGCCGGACCGTCAGCGGACCGCAGGAGTGCTGGAACAGTTCACCGGCGTGCACGGCTCTGCGCCATGAGCAACTCTGGTTGCAGAGGGCAAGTGTTTTCGGCCAAAGATCACGAAGGCCGCTGACCTGCTGGTATGGCTGGATGTGTGCGCCCCAAGCCGTTACCTGGGGAAGCGCGTCGCTGATGGCCAGTAGGTTTCAAGCCGTCGTGATTTTTCTTGTTGACCTTCGGTTTACCCACCTGTCACATTGATGCCGGTTCCCGATTTTGATCATGGAAATGGAGTCAAACATGCAGGTCAGCAGTCGATTCAAGGCCGCCGTCGCGGCCGGTTTCATCGTCCTGGGCGCGGCGGTTCCCGCGGTGGCTGCGCAGTCGGACGTCAGCGGCGGCACGTGGTACTACGGCACCAACAGCAGCGACTTCGTGTACTCGAACTACTACCACGGGGAGCGGTGCCACGGTTCGTCTGCGAAGGGCAAGTACCTTGCGCAGAGCGGCAATGTCGACAAGGGCAAGACGTCCTACGCGTCGGCACCGGAGGCGATGTGGGGCAACGAGTCGTACTACCGCTCCAACTGCAGCTAAGAGCTCTTCAGGCTCTCCATGCCATCGGGCCGCGTGAGGCGGACCTGGCAAGCCGGTGTCCGGGCGTCGGCGCTGGCGCCGGCGTCGGACGCCAGGTCGCCCTGCGTACCGCCCCGTGATCCTGCCCCTCCACGCTCGGGGCATCCCTGAACTGATTGTGAAAGAGCTGAACATGCAGACTCGTACGCGTTTCAAGGCAGCCCTCGCGGCGGGCGTCATCGTCCTGGGCCTCGCCACCCCGGCGATGGCCGGTACGTCGAAGGTCAGTGGCGGCACCTGGTACTTCGGTACCAACAGCAGCGACTTCGTCTATTCGAACTACTACCACCCCGACCGGTGCCACGGCTCTTCCGCGAAGGGCAAGTACCTCGCCCAGAGCGGCAACGTCGACAAGGACAAGACGTCCTATGCGTCGGCACCGGAGGCGATGTGGGGCAACGAGTCGTACTACCGTTCCAACTGCGACTGAGACACCGCATGACTTCGGATGCGTCGGACGTTCCGTAGCCGCTTGGACTGTGTGGGGACCGGCAAGCCGGTCCCCACACAATCGGCCCCACCGACGGTCTTCGCGCTGTCCCAGCGCATGCTCACCCGACCACTCCGACCTAGGTATTCGATTGCTGCACCGAGGTATCAAGTTCGTCTACGCCGCCGTGTTCGCGTTCTCCGCACTGGTGGCGTTTCTGTTCGTGCGGGGGCTGGACGAGGACTACGTACTGGGTCACTCGGCTGTGGTCTGGGTACTCGACTCCGACGATTCCGCCAGCGGTTCCGACGTCGCGCGCGGCGTGGCGGCCTTTGCCGCCCAGCACAAGGTCACGGTGGCCCGTGAGGTGCCCGATCTGCGGAATCCCGATGGTCTTCGGCACCTGTACCTCGCCACCGGCGCCCCGAACTCGGTAGCAGCGTCGTGGCTGACGCAGGGCTATCCGGCGTTCGGCCGGGACCTCCACACCGAGGTCCACCCCCTCGCCGAGATCGGGCAACGGGACCCGCGGGGCTACTACTACGTGTTCGGGTCGCCGGCGGCATCCGATGCCCTGGTAGCCAAGTTCAGGGACCTCGGGTTGCGAGCGAGCATTCACCACCCGCTCTCCTTCGAAGAACTGACCCCCTTCTACGCGGACAGCATCCTGGTCTTGTCCTTCGCCGTGGTCGCCCTGGCCGCCATCACCATGACCGGTGCGAGTGTCCTGCTCAACGCGAAGGCGTACGGGGTGCTGCGCCTGCAAGGCAGGTCGTTCACGGACATCCTCTTCCGAGATCTCCGCCAGTTGGCAGGGTTCGCCACGATCGCCGCCACCGCGGTGGCAGCCGGCGCCCTGTTCGTTCTAGCCGTCTACAACGGCCTGGCCTGGCTCGGCCTTTTCACCTCGGTGGCCACGGGCATCGCCGGCCTCCTCGTCCTTCTGGTCCTCGCCGCCCACGCGGCCATGCTCGCCCTGACGTTCAGGACCGATGTCCTGCGCGCCCTCAAGGGCGAGCTGCCGGCCCGGGCCGCATCCACTTCCGCTTACCTCGTGCGGGTACCCGCTCTCCTGCTCGCCTTCAGTATCGCCACCTCCACCGTGCTCGCGGCCCAGGATGTGCTCTCCCGCCAGGACAGTCGCCGGCTCTACGCCAAGGTGGGCGACACCGCCGCCATCCGTCTCAACGGCAGTCTGGGCGAGGAGGACACCAAGACACTGGAGGGCAGGGTGGGGCAGTGGCTGCGCCAGTCCGACGCAGCAGGCGAGCTCATCGTCGCCGGCCGCCGGGACCTCCAGGACCTCGCCCCGGGAGCTGGCCTCCCCCAGGGTGAAATGCTCATCGTCAATGAGACCTTCCTCGACCGACAACCCTTCCTCGATCCGGCAGGCCGTCGCTACGCCCCCGCCCCGAAGGACGGCAACTCGCCGGACTCCCGCCCGGTGCGGCTCATCGTCCCGGCCTCCCTGAGCCGGCA
Source organism: Streptomyces sp. NPDC046876 (assembly GCF_040645035.1). Lineage (NCBI taxonomy): Bacteria > Bacillati > Actinomycetota > Actinomycetes > Kitasatosporales > Streptomycetaceae > Streptomyces > Streptomyces sp. NPDC046876. The sequence continues at coordinate 60,889 of NZ_JBEYXK010000010.1, forward strand.
TGCCCCGACCATCGCCGCTGAGATACCTGGAACCCTCAGCCCGGGCCATCGCGAACGGATCAAGGCCGATCAAATCGAGACGCTCCAGGCGGCGAGCGGCCAGCAGGTCTTCGGCTACAACTCCGGGGAGCAGGTCCACACGGCGGCACGCAATACCAAGGAAGACCGCTCCCTCGTACACGACCCGGTTCTGCTGGTGGTCCCCAACGGGTCGACGTACCTCACCGACAACGCCTACACCTCGTTCGCGACGCAGGGAGGTGTGGTCTTCCCGGACCCGGTCGACATCCAGAAGGGGATCGACGCGAAGGCGCTGCAGACGTACGTGATCGCCATCCGCCCCGTCGGGCAGAACGCGGCACTGCAGATGCGGGATGCCGTCAACGATCTGCGGATGCAGCTGTTCAATCTCGGCATCGCCGTCACGGTGCTCATCATTACCGGCATCGGTGTGTGCATCGTGTACTCACGCAAGAACGCCCAAGCCATCTTCGTCAAACACATCAGCGGCTGGAGGTTCGTCGCCAGCCACCGCTCCGTGCTCGCCGTCGAAGGGATCCTCGCCCTTCTCCTGGTCGCCTGGGTTCCGTTCCAGGTGTGGCAGCAGAACCAGGAACTGGAGCAGTACACAGCCATCGGTATCCCCGCACCAAGCCAGCCCGCACAGATTACTGCGCTGGACCTGGGCCTCACCGGCGGGCTGGTCGCCCTGGAAGCCGGTGCTGTGCTGCTCGCCTTGGCCGTCTTCCACCGCCGCATCGTCAAGGAAGGGGCAACCGAAGGGTGACCACTTTTGCCAACGCCCCCACGCCTTCCCCCCGCAGGAGCACTGCCGTGATCAGTATCGAGAACCTCTCCAAATCCTTCGGTCGACGGACCCTGTGGTCCCATGTCGACCTCACCGTCAACAGGGGTGCCATGCTCGCCCTCGTCGGCCCCAGCGGATCGGGAAAATCCACGCTCCTCAACTGCCTCGGCCTCCTGGAATCTCCGAGCACGGGCGCGATCCTGTACGACGGCAAGGACATTACCCGCTTCGATCGGCGCGGAGTCCGACGCTTTCGTCGCGAAGTACTCGGCTACCTCTTCCAGAATTACGCCCTGATCGAGAACGCCTCCGTCGCCGCCAACCTGGAGGCCGCCGTCAAGCCGCGTCGGGGTCTGAGGAACAGTTCGAGAGTCACCATCGCGGAGGCCCTCGACCGCGTCGGGCTTGCCGGCAGGGAGAAGGAAAAGATCCATCTCCTCAGCGGCGGGGAACAGCAGCGTGTTGCGCTCGCCCGACTCATGGTCAAGCAGCCCGCCCTCGTCCTCGCCGATGAACCGACCGGAGCTCTCGACCACGACAACACCGTCATGGTCGTGGAAATTCTTCGCGAGATGAGCGAGGCAGGCTGCGCTGTCGTCATCGCGACCCACAACGACTACGTCCGCGACCGCTGCGACACCGTCTTCTCCGTTGACACGGCCACGCTGACGACACCCCTCCGAGCCGAATCCACGCATTCAGGTGCCTGACACCGGCATCGCCGCGACTTTCAGGACCCACCATCGATGCCGCTCGTCCCAGTACCAGGCGGCAGGGGACAGCGCGGGTCGCCAGGTCGGCAGGGGCGCGGTTGCCACCTGCCTCACCTGGGCGGCAATCTGGTCCGTGACTGGTCCGGAGAAAAGGCTGCGCGGCCGAGTCGACTATTTGCCGTAATGCCTCGGAGCCGGCGGTGACGCATCTGAGGCTGGCCATGGATGAGCAATTTCCATGTCGCTGGACAGACTTGGGACGCTAGAAGAGCCCCAGCGCTTTCGGCGAGTAGCTGCAAAGAATGTTCTTCGTCTGCTGGTGGTACACGGCTCAGATGCAGTTTGACCAGCGAAAACAGCTTCGATCGCCACAAGCTACGGACGGCTGGTCCGGGTATGGCCCGGATCTTGGTTCGAAGGTTCGTGGTGATGAGCGCTGCTCGCATGTTGCGCTTGTACGACGATGACGGCCTCGGCATTGCTTCGAGAGGCGACGACGGGCCGCAGAAGACTGTCCTGACCGGGCTGCACCAAGGCTGGATCCGGCGCTGGCGGAGGCCAGCGGCGGTTTCTTCGGCCCGGCCCTACAACCGTGGCGCTGTCCTCGCAGGACCGCGACGACACCGCGTTGAGAATTCGTCCCGTGGGGGCTCGGTTGGCCGAGGCGTCGCGGCGGCGGGTTGATCAGTGCCTACCAGTGCCTCCCGACCCTGTGACGCCCCCGGGTCATGGTCGCAGAACCACGGCTTGAAGGGGCGGCGCCGGCGCACTATGGCTGTGAGTGCGCTTCCGCTGCTTTTCGCCATTCGTCGGCAGAGCTCCGCTTGGCGTGACCGGGGCTGTTTCCGCAGGTGAGAGACGGACAGTCACGCGCTGCGTAAGGGCTGGCGGAAAGGGCCATGGTGAACCGCTTGGGAGCTGAGAAGGGCATTCGCCCAGCTGAGCTGCCTCAGGCTCGGCCCCGTGAATTGGCCTGACGGTGTGGGCCCTCCTGGCCTGATGGCGACTCGACCGGGGCGTAGCGCCGTGATGACCCATCAGCTGCTGTCAGTGCCCACTGCTACATCCTTTTGTTGGGATGAGCCGCGCTCCGCGGCCCACCGACGGGAGGGGGAAACATGTCGAAGGTGCCGGACGGGTTCCACCGGGTACGCGGTCACATCCGTCGCAATCCGAAGCCCAGGAGCGCCAAGCGCATGAGCGGTTGGATGATTGCCGGCTTACTGGCCGGCGTGTGGCTGTGGGGGCACGTGTTCGGGTTCAGTGAGTCCACCGCCACGACACCGCCGACGGATCCGAAGCCGGCGGCCAGCGCGACGGCCGACCGCTGATGGGACGGATACGTCTGCGGCGCCCTCGCGGTGCCGCGGAACTGGTCGCAGCGGCTGTAGTCGCCCTGGCCGTGCTCGTCCTGGTGGCGCGGACGGCGGCCATCGCGGTCGGCACACTGAAGGCGGCCTGGCCTGCCCTGCTGGCTTTCGCTCTGCTCACGGGAGCCGTCGCGGCGTGGCGGATCAGGCAGGCGACCACGATGCGGCGTCGGGAGAAGGAGCGGCTGGCCACTCTGCGGATCATGCTCGCGGAGTTCGACACCATGGACGACCGTCGCTTCGAGTACGCCCTGCGGGATCTGCTGGTCCGCGACGGCTGGCCGGCCCGCAGAGTGGGTGGCGGCGGCGACCAGGCCGCCGACGTCATCGGTGACCATCCGCAGCGCGGCCGGATCGTGGTGCAGGCCAAGCACACCCGCGTCGGCGGGAAGGTGGGCTCAGCTGTGATGTACGCGGTGAAGGGGACGGCCGGGCCGGTCCACAAAGCCGATCACGCTGTCGTCGTCACCAACGGAGCCTTCACCCGCGATGCCATGGCGTGGGGCGACCGGCACGGCGTCCACTGGATCGACCGGGAAAAGCTTCGGCGCTGGGCCGGGGACGGTGCCGCTCTGCACGAGCTCCTCGGATTGTCCGCGCGCTCCCGCCCGAGCCGATTCAGGCGTGCGGCATGACTGGCAAAGATCGTGATCGCTGCCCAAGACGTCTGGAGGTGTGGTGTTCGATGAGGACGGGTCGCTCGACCCGCTGCTGAAGTTCCTGCTGTATGCGGTCATCGCGCTGGCCGTCGGCAAGATGCTCTGGGAGTGGCTCACCGAGGATGTCGGCCAGTGGATCACCGTAGATTTGTGGGGGCTGATAGCCGATCACCCGTGGTGGACCGGGCTCTTCGTGGTCGGCGGACTGCCCATGCTGCTCCTGCTCGGCAGAATCCTGTCGTTCCTGTTCGGCGCCAACACCTACGCCAACGCGGACGAAACGTTCGCCGCTCCCTCTGGCGATGCGATCGAAGCGGACGCGCTGACCTTCAAGATGAAGCAGCTTTCGTCGATGAGCGCGACGGGTTTCGAGCAGGCGTGCACTGATCTCCTGGCCCGTGAGGGATTCCGGCGTCCGAAGCGGGTCGGGGGCGCCGGTGACCTCGGCGTGGACATCACTGCTCGCGATGACGAAGACCGCCTCCTGATCGTGCAGTGCAAGCAGTATCAGAGCCCAGTCGGGTCAGGCCACGTGCAGAAGTTCAACGGGACAGCCCGCCCGCACCACGGAGCCGACCTCCCGATCATGATCGCGCTCAACGGCTTCACGCAGCCGGCGATCGACTTCGCCCAGCATCACCAGCTCATCCTCATGAGCCGCCCGGAATTGAAACGATGGGCCCACGGCGAGCACCTCTACGACGTCCTCGGCATCCCAAGCACGACACACTGATGCCAGCGCACACGGAGATGAGTCCGTCCCGGGAGATCCCGCCTAGTGGCCGGTGGTCCCGTTTCGGGCTCAGTCCGGTGCGGCGCGTTGTCATGGAGGTCGGCCCGGGCCCCTCCCGGCGAAGAGCTCCCCACCGCGAGGCGGCCTTGGGTCGAGGGATCGTGAGGCGACACACCCACACCTGTGATGACGCCGCGGTCTCCGGCATGCCGGTCCTCCCCAATGGGCTCTCCACCCCAGCCGCTCACCTTCTGAAGCGCGCTTCCTGACGGTCCGTGACCTTGCTGCTCGGCGGGTAGGTACTGAGGCTGCCCCGCAAGGCCGCAGTAGCGGACTCACTGCCTCCGAGGCAGCCGTCCGGGCTGACCATCAGCATGAGGAACCGATCAGGTAGAGCGCGGCAGGCGGAAGGTGAGCCGGTCGCGGCAGAGGGTGACCTCTATGTCGATTCCGCTGTCAAGGACGGTGAGCACGTCGATGTGAGCGTCGGCGGGTACCCGCGCCAGGTCCCTGGTTCCGTCGGAGACGGTCAGTGGATCGGGCGTGTCCGTGGCGTCATTTCGAATCCGCACCGCTAGAGGTGCCTCGGGAGCAGCGGCGAAAGGAATTACCTGCAAAGAGCAACGCTCGGTGTCCAACAAGTCGTTGATCAGGCTTCGCTTACGGAATCGGGTGTACTCGAGGAGTTCACCGGTCTCATAGGCGTTGGCGTTGAAGTCGCTCTTCCACCGGTTGATATGGAGATCGGTTAGCCACTGGCGAAGGTCTTCGGGGCGAACGTGTTGGGTCTTGGCCGAACGGCCAATGCTGTGGGCCAGTCGGCGAGACGTGATACCGGCGTTCAGGAGATTGAGGGCGTGGGGGGTGTCCACTCCGTGGCGCAGGTGCCATCCGGCCGTGGACGGGAGCCGGAATGTGGCATGAGCGTTTTCAAGGCGGGCGTTGACAAGGTTGATCAGTGCGCCGAGGGTCCAGGACAGGTAGTGCTCGAAGGTGCTGCTGATATTGCTGACGGTCTGTTCCAGGGCCCACTCGGGCGGAAGCGATGGCAGCCAGTCGGTGGAGAGGTCGGGGATGGAGCGGCCGCCGATCCACGCCGCCACCGCTGCCGCGATGTCGACAGTGATCTTGTTGCTCCTCCCCCTCGGCTTTTCGGTGAAGGTCCAGGCATCCTTGGCCTCGGGGAGACTGAGCAGAAGGCTGTAGACGTTGTGCTGATCAAAGAAGTCCAGGGCTTGTTGAAGCGGCCACTCGGAGGCCAGAGCATCGGCGAGGGCCTCTCCCCAGAAGCCGGGAGGAACCGGTGTGGGAGCTGCCGGCTCCCGCAGAAGGAGTACGGTCAGGACTTCTGCAACGGCGTCCAGGGTGCGGGCGGACCTGATACTGGTCCCAGGGGTGGTCCAACGGCGGCGTGCACCTTCATCGGTAGCTGCGTATTCATCAGCGACCTTGACCGCGAGACGCATCCAGCGCTGGGCGAGCTCGTCCGGCAATTGGCGCATTGCCAGAAGTCGTTGGACAGCGGCGAGGGGCGGCTGCTCGGTGAGCGTGGGGATGCGTGAGAGCGCGTCGAGCGTGAACCAGACGTATGAGGCGAAGTCCGCCGCCTGGCTGGCCGCGAGACGTAGGACAGCGTTGGCGCTCTGGGCGATGAGCTCCTCCGCCTCGGCGAGGGAAGCCAGAGCGTCTTCGGATCCGAGCGCGGAAAGTACGTGAAGCCGGTCGACTCCAGGCTGAAGCAGGCTGTAGTCCGCCGTACGCGGATTGCTGTGACGGGTGAGTAGGATCCAGCCTTCACTTTCGCGGCCGGCGCGGCCAGCTCGCCCGACGGCGTTAAGGAGTTGGGCAGGTGGCATCTGAGGTCGTCCCGACCAGCGGTGGGGTCTGCCGTCGTCGACGTCGCTGTGGATGACAACAGAGCGCACGGGCAGATTGACGCCGTCGGTGAGGGTGCTGGTGCAGCAGATCACGTTCAGTTTGTCGTCACGAAGCGCATCTTCGACGGCGCGCAAGACTTCGGCCGGGAGCCTGGCGTGATGGTAGGCGACGCCGTGGCGCGCACAGTCAATCAGGGGGTGCTCGGCTCCCAGGGTATCGGCGAGGAATTCGGCCAGTTGTGCGGCGGGAGCGTGTTCGGGCAGAAACTCAGCGACGGCGCGGGCCATCGTCTTGGCCGAGTTCCGTGAGTCGCAGACCACCAGGACGCTGCCAGCTCGTGCCAGGTGGGCGGCTCCGAAGGCGAACAAGGTGCGGTTAGGAACAGATGCGGGTGCTTTGGCACTGGTGTCGCCGGGCGTCTTTTCCAGGTAGATGCGCGTGCCCAGAGGCTCTTCCGGCCGGGTGGTCATCGAGTACGTCTGGCCGGTCGTGGTGGGACGGACACTGATTCGTAGGCCCATCGGCACTCGGAGCTCAGTGGTTCGCGTGCGGTTCGGGTGCGGCGGAAGTGTCCTGCGCACCTGCTGGTCGCGAAAGAGTTCAGGGGTAAGCAGTCCGTGTAGGCGTCGCGGTCCGCGCCATGCGTCGGTGAACACCACTTTCTCTGGGGGCTGTTCATCATCGAGCCAGGCCGCGAGTTCACCATGGTTTCCGACGGCCGCGGACAGCAACACCAGGCGTGGCGGGCGGGGATGCGCCTGACAGAAGGCGAGGAGCCCTTCGAGGAGGAATCCACGTTCGCCTTGCTGAATGTGATGAGCCTCGTCGATCACGATCAGTCCAACACCGTCCAATGCGGCATGGGCATCTTGGCGCAAGGCGTGCATCAGTCGCTCAGGAGTGGAGATCTCCACGTCGCTATCGGCGCTGGTGAGGGGGGCTCCGGAGGCCGGAAAGTCCGGCTGGTCCGCAGCGAGAGTCCGGCCCAGGACGCGCAGGCGCGAGCGTAGTGCCTGACGCATCTCACGGCCCAGACTTCGCAACGGTGAGACGTACAGCACGCGTTCCGCGTGGTCGGCGAGGTGGGCGCAAATGATGAGCTGCGCCATCAGGGTCTTGCCGGCGCTGGTGGGCACACTGATCAGCAGGCGGCGGGTGTTCTCATCCAGGGGGTTGGCCTTCTTGAGCAGGGAACGTTGCGGCGGCCACAGCGTCATCACCGGTGGATCCGACAGAGCGAAGGTCCGCGCGAGGGCTGGCGGAGATCCGTCGGGCAATAGCCCCTGCAGGCTGTCGGCGGCCAGATGTCCCAAGAACTCCAGCAGGTGTGCTGCCACCCAGCGTGCCGAGCGGTCGGCCATGCCCGCTTCCCCGGTGACGACGTCGCGCAGCCGGGTCCGAGCCTGCTCCAATGCCGGTGCGTCGGCCCGGGTGAGATATCGCGTCAGGTACGCACAGGCGTCGACGACCGCTTCGGCGGGTCCATAGACGGTGCCGTGCAAGTTGGGAGCGTCGGCGAGCTGGGCGAGATCTCTGAACTGAGAACGCCAGCGGCGCAGCAGTTGGGCGAGACGGCGACGCTGCATCCCCAGGAACGCCACTGCGGCTTCGACGGCGAGTGTGTCGAGGTGGCTCGACAGGGCCGCCTCAGTGATCAGAAGGGAGTCTGTCTGGTCGATCTGGCGGAAGACCGCGGTGGCGTTGGGGTCCTGCTCGCAACGCCGGTAGCCGATCTGTGCGCCGAAGGCCATGGCCAGGCGCCGGGCTCGGATCACTTCCGGGGGCTGCGCGGATGATGGACGTTCTGCTTCCGCGTCGACAGAGAATTCGGCGGCGCGGATCTGGTGCCGGGGATCGCCCAGAGCCAGCTCGAGGATGTGGGCGCTGACGGCAAACGCGTGTCTACGCCGTACCGGGTCATACAGCTCAGTGCCCTCTGCCGCGGCGGCCACCCCGTGCAGGTACCAGGCGGTGCCGAGAAGCTGATCCGGCACCTCCGAATCGGCACGGATCGCTGCGACTTCGATGTCGGCGATCAGAGCGGCGAGTTGTTCGGGGGAGGGCAGGATGCCGGTCTCATGGACACCCAGTGCTTGAGCCAGGATCTGTGGATCTACAGTGCGCTCCACACCAGCTCCTGTACGTGCTCGGCGAATTCCGCGAAGTTGTCGATGGCGATGACGAGCCCTTCCAGCGCACCGGGATGTGTCAGGTGCGGGATGTGAGTGTGCGAGGTGGTGAACGCCTCGGTGGGTGCTGCAGAGGTGTTGGTGGCCACGCTGACTCCTGCGCCGCTACTGGGGTGGCCGTCGATCCACATCTCGACCATCTGACTGACGAACGCACCGAGATCACCCGCGAACTCGCGGTCTGCCCAGGCCGTCTGGGACAGCACGTACGCGGCGCCATTCTCGCTGAGCTGCTGCCAGGCGCCGGTCACGGTGGCCGTGATCGAGTCGTCCTTGCCGGTGTACTTCTTCATTTCCCAGAGCCGGAATACCAGTTCCGGTCCCGAGCCGCTTCGGGTACGCCGGATGATCAGCCCGTCGCCGCCGCCGTCATTGACGTTCACTTTCGGCTCAGCCAAGTACTCAGTGGTTCGACCCGGCAGGTCAGGCGTCTCGAGAGCAAGTAGGTACCACAGCCACTCACCGACATGGCCGGGGACGCCGTGGTGCGGCTTTGCGTTTGGCTTCGTCTGAGGCTTGAAGACGGGACTGGCGAACTCCTTGATCAAGCGCTGCTGGCGCGGGTCGAGTGCTGCTTCACCAAGCGCCACTGCTCGCCAGAGAGCGAAGACATGCGGCAACTTGCGGCAGCGCTGTCGCATCACCGCCTCGGCGACGATCCAGGCGATCGCTGCGCGCTCTTCTGGGACGAGTCCGGCCAGCGAGGCGAACTCCCAAGGGCACGGCTGCTGCACACCATGGCGCTGTCGCTTCGTGAACGCGGTGATCCGATTGCCGTGCCGTGCGGCGAGCTTCTGACCTATAGAAGGGGGGACGCGGCCACCATTGCCACCTGCAGTCGCCATGAAGGTCGCGTGTCTCCCACCCGCGGCTGACTAGACGTTGGGCCTTAGGGAGCAAGCCGCTCAGCAGCCCTGGGCGCGTCCGAGGGTAGCTGACGGCTACATGCCCTGGCGCGCTGTCCGCCGTGAGTACGAGGTCGTGGTGCAAGGCGCCTGAGGTCTGCCAGTCGCAAGCTCCCCAGGGCCGGGACGGCGAGGGAATGGGCTACCTCTCCGTCGAGCACCGCGACGACCCGGCGGACGGCTGTCCGGTCGCTGCGCTCGCCACCGACATCGCGCGCGAGGTCGGTGGCGCGAGGCCCGTCGCGTCTACGTCGACCGGGGTGGCCGACTTCGCCGAATTCCTAGCTAGAGACGACCAGGACGGCATCGTCCGCCTCTGCACCCTGTTCGGTGCGCTGGTCCTATCCCGGGCCCTCAAAGCTCCCCGCTCTCCGGGGAGATCTTCGCCGCCGCGCACGCAGCCTTGACTGAAGCAGTCTGATCAAGGGTCCGATGCCGGTGCACATCGACCGCGCTCGAAGGCTCCTTCCCGCTCAGTAGGATCACCGGCAGAGCGGGGCGGGAGGCGCACGGGGTGGGGAGCAGCGGTATGGCAGCGGGGGGTCGGCGAGTGTCGGCGGAGCGGGTGCGGGAGCGCCGTAGGGCCGCGGTGCGCAAGCGCGTTCACGACAAGGCACTGGTCGAGGTGCGGGGCTGTCTGCGGGACTGGGACGACGGCCGGGACGCGGCACGCGAGGCCAAGGCGGTGGCCGAGACGATCATCGCGCCCGAGTACGAGGGTCGGGTGCTCATCGAGTTGTTGCAGAACGCGCACGACGCGCACCTGGCCGGCGCCGCCGACGGACGTATCGAGATCCGGCTGGACGAGGACGAGGGTGAGCACGGCACCCTCTATGTGGCCAATGGCGGCAAGCCGTTCGGCGGCAAGAACTTCAAGGACCTGTGCAGCATTGCCCTGTCCAGCAAGCGTGCCGACGCCGGGATCGGCCACAAGGGCGTGGGCTTCAAGAGCGTGCTGCACCTGTGCGACGCGCCCGAGATCTACAGCGTGGCCAGGGAGGGATCCCGGGTCCCCGACGGGTTCACGTTCCGGTTAGCCCGGCTCGATGACTACGACGCGCTCGCCCGGGAGGTGGCACCCGAACGCGTCGGTTTCGCCGACTACTTGAAGGAGAACCTGCTCACGCTGAAGGTGCCGGTCTTCCTGGAGGAGGCACCGAAGAGTGTCCACAACTTCGTGCGCCGCGGCTTCGTCACCGTCGTCCGTCTGCCGCTGAAGTCGGCCGACGCACGCTCGGCCGCCGGGGCGCAGGTGCGGGAACTCATGGACGACAGCGCCCCGTTCGAGCTGTTTCTTGACCGCCTGGAACGTGTCCGGCTGGAGCGGCGGGTCGCAGGGAAAACCCGGGGCAAGACGTATGACCGCCAGGTGGAGGTGCTGCACCAGGCCCGCGGCCTGAAGGTGCAGCAGGTCACCTTGCGCCGGCGGATGCGACTGATCGTCGTCTGCGGGAAGGCCAACCCGGACCGCGCCCGGGAGGCACTCACCGCGTCGATCGAGAAGAGCGGGATGCGACGCGACTGGATGGCCTGGGAGAAGAAGGCCGAGGTACGCGTCGCCGTACCGGTCACCGATCCCCTGCGGGAGGGGCGGCTCTACGCCTTCCTGCCGATGGGCGAGCAGATCCCGGCGCCCGTGCGCGGCTTCGTCCACGCCCCGTTCTTTGCCGAGATGAACCGGCGCTCGTTCAACGAGGCGGTGCCGTGGAACGGCCTGCTCCTCGACACCGTGGCCGAGACGTGTGCCCGCGCGGTGCTCGCCACGGCCGAGGGACGGGCCCCCGTTCCCGCCGGAGCGCTGGTCGACCTGATGTGCTGGCGGTCGCCCACAGCCCTGACCCGGCTCACCTCCTCCTTCCAGCGGCTCGGTCACGGGATCGCCGAGGTGCCGTTCATCCCTGTGATCGCCACGGCGTCCGGCACGCGCACCTCCCTGCACCGGGCAGTGCTGTGGGAACGCAAAGAACACGCCACGGCTTTCACCCCGCACGCGGCCGCCGCCAGTGGGGTCACCGAACTCCTCGACCCGCAGCTGCATTCCGTACGGCTGCGGCGGCTGGTGTCTCTCGCGAGAAGTGTGGGCACGCGCCTCGAACCGCCGCCGGAGCGCCTCGCCTCCTGGGCGGAGCGGCTCGCTGAGGCCGCCGCCCGCGCCCCCTTCGACCCTGGATGGTGGGCGGACTTCTACTACGACCTCTCGCAGGAGTTCCCCGACGGCTCGGACCTGCCCGGCAAGCGGATCATCCTCACATCCGAGTCGGCGTCGCCGGCACCGGCTGGCAGGGAAGGCGTCTTCTTCGACCGCGAGTCCCCGCGGGGCGGCCCCCTTCCGGCCCTGCCCGACGGGCTGTCCGGCCGTCTGCACTTCGTGCACGAGGGCATCGCCTGGACCGGCAAGGGCCGCAAGCGCAGAGCGCAGGGCCGCACCTGGCTCAGGACCGCCGGCCTCGTCCACGAGTACGGAGCCGACCGGGTGCTCGAGGTCGTGGCCGCGGCACTGAGGGCGGACGGAGAGGGCGGAGTCGAGGACGGCGTGCGCCTGGCCTGCCTTCGCTACGCCTGCGCGGTATCCCACGCGCTGGAGACCGAGGGGCGCAGGGCTCCGCAGCTGAAGGATCTCCGCGTACCGACCCGCGGCGGCTGGCAGGAGGCGAGCCGCGCCATGTTCGGGCCGGGATGGCCCGGTGAGCACTCTTCCATCGATGACACTCTGACCCGGTTCCTGGAGCGCGCCCGGGGACTGTCGTCCGTACTCACCCAGACGGAGCAGCGGCTCCTCCCGCGCCCCGAGGAGCTGTGCGGGGACACGCTCCCCGTCGAAGCCATGCGGCGCTTCCTCGAACGGCACGACGTCGCTCACGGCCTGCGTCCCCGGCACGAGGTCTTCCGCACCGAAGTGCGAGGCCAGGACCTCAACTGGCCCGCCCGGTTCTGGGTTCCGAACCGGCGGGATCTGCTGCCGCAGTGGCGGACGACCGCCGAGCGCTGGCCGAACCGGCGGCGGGTCGGTTACCTCAAGGTGGCCTACCACTCACGCGCCCATTCCGCGGACGTGCTGCCCGGACAGGCCGACTACGCCGCCTTCGGCGAGGAGGACCGCAGGCTCTACGCGGAACTCATCGTGCACGGCCTCGCCTTCTCCTGGCTCGACTCCGCGCTGGAGATGCATTTCGTACGTCACACCGACTCCGCGGGCACCCCCTGGCCCACTCCGCTGGCCGCCTTCCTCGCCCAAGCGCCGTGGATCCCGCAGACCACCGTCCCAGGCGCTCCCGCTGAGGGGATCGTGTTCGCCACGGCGGGCCGGGCCTGGTGGTGGCAGGGCACGCAGTCCCCGCCCCCTTTCCTCAGCGTGGTGCCCGCGACCTTGCGCAGCAGGCGGTCCGCCAAGCTCGTGGCACGCCTCGGCCTGCTCGGCATCCGCTCCTGGGACGACCCCGGCACCGCGCTCGACCGGCTCAGCCATCTGCCCAACATGGTGCAGGCCGGCCCGCACCTGCGCGAAGGCAGGCACGCGCACGAGATCGGGCAGGAGTACGAGAAGGCGTGGGCCCAGCTGCTGCCCGCGAACGGCGGCACACGCACCACCGACGGCGGGCCTGCCACGCCACCGCACCGGTTGCTGGTCCACCGGGCCGGTGCACTCGAACCCCTGGACGCGGCGGAGACGGACGAGCCGGTCTTCGTCCCGGACCCGGACGGCGCCCAGAACCGGGCCCTCCTGGACCGCGTCCCGGTACCTGTGATCCCGATCAGGGACAGGGCGCTGGGCGGCCGGGTCCACGCCTTCCTCGACCAGGGGACGACGTTCGACGTCCAACGGTGCGGCGACGCCACACACGACATCCAGGCCGACGGGCTGCCCGTCCGTGAGGCGATGCGCCTGCCGCTGACCCAGTACGCGGGCCCCTGGCTGCTCACCCTGGTCGCGGCCCTGGTGGAGTTCGACGAGGAGCGCGCGTCCCGGACGGAGCCCGTGACCGTGGCCGAGACGACCACCCTGCTGCGCCGCTGCGAGGTGACCGTGGCCGACGAGGCCGTCGTCTGGATCGCCGGACACCATCTCACCGAGAACGGCACGGACCGCGCCCTGCTCCACCCACACCCCGACCGGCCCTGTGTCGTCGTCATGCACAACGGGGCGCGCACCGGCTGGCGGGTGCTCCGTACCGCCGCACCCGCCCTGGCCGCTCTCATCCGCGCGCCCTACCTCGCGGACATCCTGTGGAAGGCACTGACCCGGCTGGAGGAGCGGGACCTGAAGACGGACGACGTTTCCGAGGAGGATCTCGCGGACGTCCTGGAGCTACGGCAGCACCAGCTGCGCGTAATCCTCGCCGAGCGCGCCTCGCAGCGCTCCGGCAGCGCGCGGCTCGTGCCGCTCCTCGCCTGCCTCTACCTCGACCTCGCGGAGGAACTCCAACAGCGCGTCGAGGAATTCCCCGACCGTGCAGCCCTCCTGGCCTGGCTCACCGCCCGCACCGGCGCACCCGACGCGGAACGCCTCATGCGGCTCCTCGACGACGACGATCCGGAACGGCAGCTGAGGGCCCTGTCCGTAACCCTGGCCGAAGCCAACCGCGCCTGGCGCGCACTGAGTCTGCCGCAGATCGACAACACCGACCGGCACGAACGGCAGTTCGCGACCTGGCTCCAGCGAAACCGTCCCGCACTCGCCGAGCGGATCAGGGACGCCCACGCCGACGTCCACCGCTCCGGCCGGTCCCTGGCCGCCTACGTGCGCCTGCGGGGCCTGCCCACACTCGCGCCGGACCCGACCTGGCACACGACACTCTGGGACCTCACCGACCAGCTCCTCCAAGCTCACGCGGACGCCTGGCTGACCCGATCGCTCCCCGCACAACCGCCGACGTCCCGCGCGCTGCCGCCGCTCACCGAGGTCCGCGAAGCATCCACCACCGCCGTCCACCAGCAGCTGCCGCGTCTACGGCAGCTGATCCAGGAATGGCAGCGTCTGCACCCGACGAGCCACACCGTGGTGCCGCCGCCCCCGCAAGAGGTGCTACGAGCGCTGGACGACGAAGGGCTGCTGGACTTCGAGGTCCTATCCACCAAGGCGTTGATCACCTGGCTCAGCCACCACGGCCACTGGCCGACGGACATGCCCCTGTCGGACCGGCGCGCCCAACTCGGGCTGTCCCCGACGAGCTCGTCGGCGCCTGCCGGGAACAGCGGCACGGCCGCGGGCACAGGCCAGTCCGGAGCACCCGTGCCCGGCCCCCAAGTGGCTCTGAACGGCAGGCTCGTCCCGGCGGGCCCCGACGACCTGGCCGCACTGGCCCGTGAGGTGGCCGCGGACCTGACACCGGAACAACGCGCCACTTCGGCCACGGCCGTGACCACGCTCGCGCCCCGCATTCCCCGGCCGCGCACCCCGTCACAGCCCGGAACGGGATCGCAGGGCGGTTCCTACCAGGCCGCGGGCAACGACCAAGACCGCACCGTGCCGGTGGGCGTAGCGGGAGAGGCGGCGGTGGCCGCCTGGCTGCACAAGCAGTTCGGCGTCGAACCACAGGACTCATGGAAGTCCAGCCTGCGCGTGCACGGACTCGCCGGAGCACAGCCGGGGGACGACCGGCTCGGCTACGACTTCCTCATCCACGACGGCGACGCGACCTACCTCTACGAGGTCAAGGCGTCCACGGGCGACAGCGGAGAGATCATCCTGGGCGAGTCGGAGGTACGACGCGCTTCCCGGCTGGCCCCGGGCGAGACGTACTTCATCGTGTACGTCTCCCATGTCTTCGACCGCGACCGCCGCGCCATCACCGTCCTGCCCAACCCATTCGGCGCCCCGGACCTCGCAGGCTACGAACTGGTTAGCACCCAGCTGAGGCTCCGCTTCAACATTGGCTGAATCAATAAGTTCGGGCCCGGCTGGCTGTGAGACGTCGGCCTTGTTGACGAGCTTGGCAAGCATGGGTTGGACACTGAGTGGGCACGGCCGAGCCGAGCCGGTGGCTCCGCACGGTCACGCGGCGCTGCGCGTGGAGGCGGAAGCGGAGCCCGTGCAGGGGGCCAACCGCCTGGCGGTCGTAAAGCCGCCGAAGGTGGAGTATGTGCAGAGCTGGACGCCGGTGATGACGAGCAAGCTGGAGGGGCCGAAGTGAGCGAGATCAGGCGCGACGAGTGGGTTGGGATGACCAAGTCCGCCAGGAGGTACGAGCCGTTTTGGGAGAGCGTCCGGGTGGCGGAGGCGCAGGGTCGTCCGGTGATGCACGTCGTTAAGGTTGGCAAGTTCATCATGCAGGCGTCCACGGACATCGAGCTCGCCAAGCTGTTCGCGGAGCACCAGATCTTCGACCAGGACGAGGTCGGCGAGTTCGACTGGGTGCCGGACGAGTTCGAGGTGCTGCATCTTCGGTTCAAGAACACGCGGACTGGGGAGTGGGAGTCCACCATCCAGTCCATCTCGACGGTGCCGGCGCTGCCGGAGGTGCCGAAGTGAGTGAGCCGCAGGGTCCCGGCCCTTCGTGGTCTGCTTGCTGGCCATCAGGCGACTCTCTCATCGAAGGAAAGCCCGCCGTCGATGACGCCGAGGATGCCGTCATAGGTATCCAAACGCGGCTGCTCGCACTGCACTTGGTCGGCAAGGGCCAGCCGCATGCGAGCCTATTCGCGGCTGGCTATCGCGGCCGCCGCGTGGGTGGGATCGGTGCAAGAAGCCATCCCACACCTCAAAACGGTGTAGCGCAGGCACGCGCGTCGGGGGCGCATTCCGCCCGAGCCACCGTCTGATCTCACTGCTGTACAGTCCGCCGACGTGTCACTGTGCGCGAGGGAGTTGGGGGCCTCTAGTGATCGGATTGCAGATCCCGGAGATCTACTGGGACGACGAGAATGCCGTGAGTCTGCTGGTCGAGTACTTCACCCGACGACGGTCAAGCGGTGACCTGTTCTATTCCGGCGCGCACTTCGAGCGCCTGGGCGGGGGCGGCGACGCCGAGCATGTCGCAGACCGCTTCGACAGCAACGACCTGTTAGCCATCACCATGCTCAACGTCTCCCTGGAGCCGCATGGGGCGATCAACTTGCTGACCGACCCCGACGGGCACTGGGCGCGCCTGCTGTCGCTAATCCCTCGTGACGCGCGCCTGGAGAATCCTGGAAGCGATGCGCTCATGGAGGAGGGTGGACCCGCGTGGGAGTTGTGGGAACGCCTAGCTGGCACCAAGCACTACCCAGGGAAACCCGACGGCAGCGGCCCGGTTGTGGCAGGTAAATTGCTGGCCCGCAAGCGGCCGCACCTCATCCCCATCTACGACATCCGCATCAAGCAGCTATTCGAGCGACCGAAGGTGGACCACTCCTTCTGGGCCGCGCTGTCCGCGGCCCTGCGGGTGGACAACGGTGCCTTCCGTGATCAGTTGATCCATCTCCGCGGCAAGGCGGGTATCGGTGAGGACATCGGCGTCCTGCGTGTGTTCGACGTCATCGCCTGGATGCTCCAAGGTCGGCAGGCACAGGTCGCGACGAACTGAGCCCTGAGGTGGAGTGGTGGGAAGGCACATGCGGAGGCCGATGGGGCACCGAGGGCGGGCGAGGCTAAGCGCAGACACATTGAGCCCTACCGGGCAGATGTCCCGGAAGAGACCAGGCAGCCCAGTGAGCTGCTCTGATGGGTGGTTACGCGCTCCTGACCTGGTGAATGAACTTTCGGCTGTTTCACGCTCATACCCGTTGATGCAGCCGGAAGTCCCAGAAAAGTCCCTGAGCACTCCCGCTGCCCGGAGCCACTCTTTCGGTTCTATGCAGAGTGTGGGGACGCAGTGCCGCCAGTGCCACGTCAGTGGTAGTTGTTTCTGACCGTGCTGATTCTCGGCGTGATCATGGTGCGGGTGTTGGTCCGCGCGCCAGCCGCCTGGACGTGGCACCTGACGGTCGACTTTTCCGGAACCAGGCTGGCAACTACGTGGACGCTGCCGCCTAC
Organism: Streptomyces sp. NPDC046876; assembly: GCF_040645035.1. Lineage (NCBI taxonomy): Bacteria > Bacillati > Actinomycetota > Actinomycetes > Kitasatosporales > Streptomycetaceae > Streptomyces > Streptomyces sp. NPDC046876. The sequence goes on from NZ_JBEYXK010000010.1 coordinate 78,095, forward strand.
GGCATCACATGGGCGCGGGCCCGGGAATACGCCCTGACCCTTACTGAGCGCACTTCTCGCCTGGCCAAGCGGCCTTACGATCTCCGTCACGCCGGGATCTCGTTCTGGCTCTACTCCGGAGTGGACCCGGCCGAGTGCGCCCGCCGCGCCGGCCAGAGCATCGAGGTTCTCTTTCGCCACTACGCCAAGTTCCTTGACGGCCTTCGAGAGCAGGCGAACCGTCTCATCGAGCAGTCCATGAACGAGTGGCAGCGCGTCAGTCAGGGTGACGTAACCGAGGGCTGAACCGGGGGTTTGGTCCGTGACTGGTCCGGAAGCACTGGTCAGGAGGGGTGCAGTCGTGGGAGGAATTGGGAGTTAGCACGCAAGCCGGGCCCGGTCGAGAACGGGTTGCACGAAGGGCGCCTGACGGGTGAAAACCCAGGTCAGGCGCCATTTCGCATGTGTCTAGAAGAAGCCCAGCCTCTTCGGCGAGTACGACACCAGAAGATTCTTTGTCTGCTGGTAGTGCTCCAGCATCATCTTGTGGGTTTCGCGGCCTATGCCGGACTGCTTGTAGCCGCCGAAGGCGGCGTGGGCCGGGTAGGCGTGGTAGCAGTTCGTCCAGACGCGGCCCGCCTGGATGGCGCGGCCCGCGCGGTAGGCCGTGTTGATGTCGCGGCTCCACACGCCGGCGCCCAGGCCGTACGCCGTGTCGTTGGCGATGCGGATCGCGTCGTCGAAGTCCTGGAACGAGGTCACCGAGACCACCGGGCCGAAGATCTCCTCCTGGAAGATCCGCATGCGGTTGTCGCCCTCGAAGACCGTCGGCTGGACGTAGAAGCCGCCCGCCAGCTCGCCGCCGTGGTCGATGCGTTCGCCGCCCGTGAGGATCTTCGCGCCCTCCTGCCGGCCGATCTCCACGTACGACAGGACCTTCTTCAGCTGCTCCTCCGAGGCCTGGGCGCCGATCATCGTGTCGGTGTCCAGCGGGTGTCCGGGCGTGATGAGTTCCGTACGGGCCACGGCAGCGTCGAGGAACTCGCCGTACCGGCCCCGCTCGATCAGGGCGCGCGACGGGCTCGTGCACACCTCGCCCTGGTTGAGGGCGAACATGGTGAAGCCCTCGAGCGCCTTGTCGCGCAGGTCGTCGTCGAGGGTCCAGATGTCGTCGAAGAAGAGGTTCGGGCTCTTGCCGCCGAGTTCGAGGGTGACCGGCTTCAGGTGTTCGGCCGCGTATTGCATGATCAGGCGCCCGGTGGAGGTCTCCCCGGTGAAGGCGACCTTCGCCACGCGCGGGCTGGACGCCAGCGGCTTGCCCGCCTCCTCGCCGAAGCCGTTGACGATGTTCACCACGCCCGGCGGCAGCAGGTCCGCCACCAGGCCCAGCCAGTAGTGCACCGAGGCCGGGGTCTGCTCGGCGGGCTTCAGCACGACCGTGTTGCCGGCCGCCAGGGCCGGGGCGAGCTTCCACACAGCCATCAGGATCGGGAAGTTCCACGGGATGATCTGCCCGACCACGCCCAGCGGCTCGTGGAAGTGGTAGGCCACGGTGTCCTCGTCGAGCTGGCTGAGCGCGCCCTCCTGGGCGCGCAGGGCGCCCGCGAAGTAGCGGAACTGGTCGATGGCGAGCGGCAGGTCGGCGGCGAGGGTCTCGCGGATCGGCTTGCCGTTCTCCCAGCTCTCCGCGACGGCCAGCGCCTCCAGGTTCTGCTCCATCCGATCCGCGATGCGCAGCAGGATCGCCGACCGGTCCGCGGCCGACGTCCGTCCCCAGGCGGGAGCGGCCGCGTGCGCCGCGTCCAGAGCGCGCTCCACGTCCTCGGCCGTGCCGCGGGCGACCTCGGTGAACGCCTGGCCGTTCACGGGGGAGAGGTCGGCGAACCAGCCGCCGCGGGCGGGTTCGACGTACTCGCCGCCGATGAAGTGGCCGTAGCGGGACGCGTACGACATCAGCGCGCCCTCGGTTCCGGGCGCAGCGTAGCGGGCCATGGTGTCCTCCCCTTGCCGGGCGCGGGCCGCCGTCGGCCCGCGCTCGTCGGCGAGGTTAGGAGCGGGCAGGTTGCGGATACGTTGCATGCCGGGACGGCCGCGCCGACGCAGTGCGCACCGCGGACGGGTCGGTGCCCAGTTCGCCGTCCAGCGCCCGTACGCGGGCCAGCGCGGCCGGGCGGTCCGCAGGCGGCAGGGCCGCCGCCAGGGCCCGCCACACCGCCGGGTCGTCCGCGCCCCACGGCGCGCACACCCAGTCGGTCAGCAGCCCCACGTCCGCGCGGGCGATCACGGCGGCCCGGGCCTGGTCCTCGATGCGGCGCCGGAGGCGGACGATGCCGGGCGCCGTGGAGCCGGGGAGCAGCGGGCCCGCGTAGTGGTGGAGCGCGGCGGACACCGCGCCGGACGCCAGGTGCCGGGTCACGGTGGTGAAGTCCGCCTCCAGCGGCGCGGCCGTGCGGTAGGGGCGGGAGAGCGGGGCGCGGGCGCCCAACAACCCGCGCAGCCGTGACATCTCGGCACGCAACGTCACCGGTGACACCGATTCGTCCTCGTAGAGCTCGATCGCCAGCTCTTCGCCGGCCAGGCCCTCGGGATGGTGCGCGAGGAGGGCCATGATCTCGCTGTGCCGCCGACCCAGGCGGGTGCGCGTGCCGCCGTCCGTGACGAGCAGCGCCTCGTCCAGCCCGAGGGCGCTCAGAGTGTGGGCGGCAGCCGGGGACGGGCCCGGGACGGGGGGTAAGGGTTGCAGCAGCGCCAAGTGGGACTCCGCCGCCCGGGCCACCGCCTGTACGAACGCCAGGGAGTGGGGGTGGGCCAGGCCGTCGCCGCCGGTGATGTCCACCGCTCCCAGGACCCGGCCGGTGCGGGGGTCGCGCACCGGGGCCGCCGCGCAGGTCCAGGAGTGCACCCGCCGGCTGAAGTGCTCGGCCCCGAAGACCTGGACCGGCTCCCCGACGGCGACCGCCGTGCCGGGGGCGTTGGTGCCCATCGCGGTCTCCGCCCAGCGCGCACCCGGCACGAAGCCCAGCCGCTCGGCCCGCCGCAGGGTGGCGTTCTCGCCCTCCACCCACAGCAGGCTGCCCCGCGCGTCGCACACCGCGAGCAGGTGCGAGCCGTGCGCCGCGAACGCCCCGACCAGGTCCCGGAAGAGCGGCATCACCCGGGCCAGCGGATGCCGGTCGCGGTACGACCGCAGCTCCGCCCCGGCCAGACCCACCTCGGGGGCGCACTCGGGGCTGACGCGGGCCCGGGCGCAGCGCCGCCAGGACCTCGCGATCACCGCCCGGACCGGCGCCTCGACCCGCCCGTCCCGGGTGAACGCGGTGTGCGCCCGCCGCAGGACGCGCGTGCGCTCGGCGGGGTCGGCCCCGCCCGCCAGTGCCACCGGCGGATCGTCCATGTCAGCCTCCCGTGGTCCCGCGGTGCCGGAGCGCCCCATGGTCGTCCCGGGCACGGGCCGCGACAAGCGCCCCACCGGCCACGAACGGTGCCGAAACGAGCGCCCGGCCATCAACGGGAACGCGCCAGGCCGGCGGCGCGTTGGGAAGGGCAGTGGCCGACGACGGATGGAGTGGAGGTCCGCTGATGTCCCCACGTGCGGTGATCGCGGTGGCCGGGATCCCGGTAGCCCTGCTGCTGTTCTGGCTGGTCGGGTTCTGGGCGGGCCTGCTGGTCCTGATCGGCGTGCCGACGGCCGCCTATCTGCTGCTGGACCCCTCCCAGCGGCGCCGCCTGCGGGGGATATCCCGCAAGCAGCTCGGCCGCTGAGCGCCCGCGCCCCCGCGCCGGTGCGGTACGGGGCGGGGGCGGTGCGGGATCAGCAGGAGCCGGATCAGTAGTAGTCCCGCATCAGCTCCGTGGCCCACTCCGGCTGCCTGTGCGCGCCCCGGGGGCCGAACTCCGCCATGTACGGCTTGAGGTCCAGGACCGGTGTCCCGTCCACCGCGTCCAGGCCCTCCACGTGCACGTCCAGTCCGTCCACCTTCAGGATCCGGCACCGCGACAGGCCCAGCCGGTTCGGGCGGTTCTTGCCGCGCTGGGCGAAGATGCCGACCAGCGGCCAGTCCGGGTTGCCGCGCGGCCGCCGGGCCCCCGTCTCGATCTTCTCCGCCGGGACCCGGTCGAAGTGGTACACCACCTCGACGTGGGAGAAGGCCTCCAGCCCGTACAGCGCCTCCGGGCCGAACCGGTCCGCGTCCAGCCGGATCACGGCCGTCTCCCGCCCCCAGTCGTCGTCGACCACCTCGGTGCGGCCGCCCACCACCACGGCCACCGGCTGCAACTCCACCAGCATGACGTCTCCTCCCCGTTGTCCGGTCGGATGATCATGCCGGGCGCACGGCGATCCGGTCCAGAGCCGAGAGGAGCCCCGGAAGCTCCGGAAGCCCCTGCTCCCCGCCCTTCGGGACGGACAGCACCTCGCCCGGCTCTTCGTCCAGCAGGACGAAGGCCGGACCGTCCGTGCGCGCCACCAGCGACCAGCCCGGCCCGTCGACGCGGAGCGTCCGCGCGCCCTCCCCGGCGAAGGAGGACCGCACCCGGCCCGGCGGCGGAGGCGTGCGCGTGTACTCCAGCGCCTGGGCGAGCGCCCGCGCCAGCCCGGGATGCGCCGCGGCGGCCGCCCCGCCGTCCGTCGCCACCCGCTCGCGCCAGTCGGACCACTCCCGGGCCACCTGGTCCGCGCCCATCCGCCGCTGCACCGCACCCCAGGCCTCGGCCGACGGCGGTGCCAGCGGCACCCGCCCCGTGCCGTCCGCGCCCTGCTCCGGATCGTGCGGCTCCGGGATCCCCGGGGCGGCCACCGACAGCTCCAGCGGCCAGCCCGCCAGCGAGACCACGATGGTCCGCTCGTCGGGCGAGAGGTCGTACTCCATCCCGCAGTCCCACGAGGCGATGGCCGCGGCGACGAGCGAGACGTCGTCCACGACGACCGTCCAGCGGGCGCCCTCCTCGTCCTGGCCGAGGACCAGGCCGTATCCCCCGGGCGCCGGCGGGACGCCGAGCAGCGAGCAGGCCTGCGGGAAGTCGTCGCCGAGGACGCCCGGGAACTGCGCGGGGGTCAGCAGTACGGCGGTGAGCACGTAGAGCGAACCGCCCCCCTCGTCATCGGACACGTGGCCTCCCGGTGCTCTCTGTCGTCGGCGTGCGCGCACCCTAACCAGTGAGTAGCCACGGCGTCGAGGGGCTTCGTGCGCGGACCTGCACCTCCTGCCCCCCGGCGTCAGCCGCCCGTCGCCAGCCGAACGGCGGTTTCGAGCAGGAGGGCGTGGACGAAGGCCTGGGGCAGGTTCCCGCGCAGCTGGCGCTGGGTGACGTCGAACTCCTCCGCGTACAGCCCCGGCGGCCCGCACGCCGCGCGGTTGCGTTCGAACCAGCGCGCGGCCTCGACCGCGTGCCCCAGCCGGTGGTGGGACAGGGCGACGAAGAACCCGCACAGCAGGAACGCGCCCTCGGCGTCCTCCAGGGGCCGCTCGTCGTGCCGGAAGCGGTAGCAGTAGTGGTCCCGGGCGAGCTCCGCCAGGACGGCGTCGAGCGTGGCCCGGCTGCGCGGATCCTCGGCCGGCACGGCCCCGCGCAGGGCCGGCAGCAGCAGCGCCGCGTCCACGCCCGCATCGGTCGGCGAGCGCTGCCAGCGGCCGTCGGGGTGCAGGGCGCAGGCGGCGGCCTCCGCGGTGATGCGGTCGGCGAGGGCCTCCCACCCGGCCGCGAGGCCGCGGCTCGCCCGCGGCAGCGCCGCGGCCATCGTGCGGAGCCCGGCCGCGCAGATCAGCCGGCTGTGCGTCCAGTGGTCCGGACGGAGTTCCCAGATGCCGGAGTCCGCGCGGGTGTGGCGGGCGGCGATCGCCTCGGCCGCCGTCCTGGCGGCCCGCCAGCCGTCCGCGTCCAGCCGGTCGTGGCGGGCGGCGGCCGCGAACAGCAGCAGGGCCTCGCCGAAGCAGTCGAGCTGGAACTGGCGATCGACCCGGTTGCCGATGACGTCGAAACCGCCCGGGTATCCCGGCAGATCCAGCCGTTTCGGGTCCGGGACGGCGCCGCCGTCGACGGTGCAGGCGGGCGGCAGGTCCGGGCCGTGTTCCAGCAGGCGTGCCGCGACGAACCGTACGGAGTCCTCCAGCAGCGGGTGCGCCCCGGCCGCGGCGGCGGCCTGGCCGACGTAGCACTGGTCGCGGATCCACACGTACCGGTAGTCGTAGTTGCGTCCCTGCTCGGCGCGTTCGGGGAGGCTGGTGGTGGCCGCGGCCACCGTGCCGCCGCCGCCCGGGTCGGTCATCGCGCGCAGGACGGCGTACGCGTGGCGGGCGTCCGCAGGCCCGGGGACTGCGCAGAGGCCGGGCAGGTGCGCCTGCCAGCCCGCCTCGGTGGCCCGCCACAGCAGGTCGGCCGGCTCACACCGCTCCAGTGGGTGCTCGGCGAGCTCCAGCACGAGGTCCTGACGGGCACCCGCTTCCAGGCGCAGCCGCGCGCGCAGCTCCGGAAGGCCGTCGCCCGTGCCGATCCGTGCGTCCGGCGGACCGCTCCAGCGCATGCGCAGGCGCCCGGCCCGCGCCGTCCAGCAGCCGTCCTCCCCGAGGACGGGATCGACCGTCCGCTGCCCGCCGAAGCCGGGGGCGAGCTGGAGCCGCACCGTCACCTCGGCCGGGCCGTCGACCGCCTCGACCCGGCGCAGCAGCACGGCGCGGCGGCGGTCCCCGGGGTACGCCAGGGCCTCGCGGCACTGGACGATGCCGGTGCGGGTCACCCAGCGGCTGCGCCAGATGAGACTGCCGGGCTCGTAGGAGCCGCCCCACACGTACGGCCCGGCGGGGGTGACGGTGTACCAGCCGGGGCCGCCGATCAGCGCGGCGAAGACGGCGTCGTCGTGCCAGGCCGGCGCACACATCCACACGATCTCGCCGCGCGGTCCGACGAGGGCTCCGCGCCGGCCGTCGGCGAGCAGGGCGTAGTCGCGCAGCGCGTGCGGTTCGGGTGCGGCCTGTGGTGCCAAGGGGGCCTCCTTCCCGGGTCCTGCGGCGGGTGAACGACCCCCACCCGCCGGGGCAGTCGGGTCGGCCCGCGCCGGGCCGGAGCACGCTGCCCGCGGCGCGGCTCAAAGATCGGGGCTCCGCCCCGGACCCCGCGCCTCAAACGCCGGCGAGGCTGGATTTCCGCCGGGCGGGGCTGGATTGTCGCCGGGCGGGGCTGGGTTTCGGCCGGGCGGGGCTGGATTGTCGCCGGGCAGCGCTGGGTTTCCGGTGGGCGGGGGTGGATTGTCGCTGTGTGGGGGTGGGTTTCCGGCGGGCGGGCGTGGATTGTCGCTGTGTGGGGCTGGGTTTCCGCCGGGGGGAGCCGGAAGCGGTGCGTAGCGGCGGAATCCAGCCCGCGGGGCGTTCGGGTGCACCAGGTGTGAAGCGCCCGGGTCTTGTGGCTCCGTCGGGGCGGCCGGTCCGGCTTCGGTGCCCGCCGGTCGGCGGGTGGTCGCCCGACCGGAAGCGTCGCCGCCGGCCCCCCGGCCGTAGCGGGCGAGAATCTCCGGCCGGGCGGTCAGGCCCAGGCCCGGGGTGCCGTCCGCGCCGGGCCGCAGTTCGCCGCCCGCGGGGTCGAGGACGCCGTCGAAGAGCAGGCGTTCGACGCGCACGTGGTCGTGGAACCACTCCACGTGCCGGAGGTTGGGCAGCGCGGCCGCCGCATGGGCGTGGACGTGCGGGGCGCAGTGCGCGGAGAGCTCCAGCCCGTGGGCCTGCGCGAGCGCCCCGGCGCGCAGCCAGACGGTCAGCCCGCCGCACCGGGTGGCATCGGCCTGGAGGCAGTCGACGACGGGCGCCATGGCGGCGAAGTACGGCAGCGTGAACCCGTATTCGCCCGCGGCCACGTCCGCGCCGGTGGCGGCCCGGACCCGGGCCAGCCCCGGCAGGTCGTCGGAGGAGACCGGCTCCTCGTACCACCGGACGCCGAACTCCCGGAAGCGCTCGGCGACCCGGATCGCCTGCTTGGCGGTGTAGGCGCCGTTGGCGTCGACGTAGAGCTCCGTGCCGGGGCCCACGGTCTCGCGGGCCTGCCGGATCCGGGCCAGGTCCCGGTCCTCCCGGGAGCCCCACGCCTCGCCGATCTTGATTTTGACGCGCGCGATCCCCTCGTCCACGGCCCATCCGCGCAGCTGCCGCTCCAGTTGCCCCTCGTCGTAGCAGGTGAAGCCCCCGCTGCCGTAGACCGGGACGCCGGTACGGGCGCGCCCGAACAGGTCGGCCAGCGGCACGCCCAGCAGCCGCGCCTTGAGGTCCCACAGGGCGATGTCGACGGCGGACAGGGCGTAGCCGCCGATGCCGGGGCGGGCGGCGTTGCGCAGGGCGCGGTGCATGGCCTCGTTCGCGGCCGGGACGTCGAATGCGCTGCGGCCGGTGACCTGTTCGGCCAGCAACTCGGTGACGACGCCCGCCGCGGCCGCGGCCCCGTAGGTCCATCCGAGGCCGTGGTGGTCCCCGGCGGCCGCCTCGACCAGGACCATGGTGGTCGAGTCCCAGGACGCGGTCCCGTCGGCCTCCGGGGCATCGGTCGGGAAGTCGAGGACCCGCACGTGCAGGGCTTCGACGACCGGAGCCGGGCCGTGCGCCATGGCGGTCACGACGTCCCGTCGGCACCGGCACCGGCACTGCCACCGGCACCGGCACCGGCATCTGCCTCGGCACCGTCCTCGGCCGTGTGCTGGGCGGCCTCGCGCGCGTACTGCAGGAAGTCGGAGCCGGCCAGCGCGGTCAGCGTGGCCGCGGCGAGCCGGGTGGCGCGGGGTGCGAAGACCGAGCCGCCGGTCAGCGCGGTCGCGATCCACAGCCCGGTGCAGAACGGGCAGCCGAGCAGCTCGCCCAGCGCCTTGCGGGCGCCGCTCCCGCGGACCTCCTCGTCCAGCTCGGCGGGCGCGGAGGTGCCCCGGAAGCGGGTGAAGGGCATCCGCAGCGGGCTGGTGACCGGGTCCTTGGCGAGGAGTCGGGCCATCTGGTGGGTGGCGACCGCGTGGAGGGCGATGTCGCGGAAGGACGGGTCGGGCAGCCGGCGCCCGGTGGCGCGCGCGGCGCCGGCGAGGGCGAGGACGGTGGCGGCGTAGACGCCCATGGCGCCGGTGTAGGCCGCGAGCGGGCGGTCCTCGCCGGCGGAGTAGCTGCGGGCCTCGTGGTCGAGCCGTTCGCGGACGGTCCTCCAGGCGTGCTGTGCGGTGGTCACGGGTTCCTCCTGACGTCGCGTCGGGCGGCGCGGGCGGCGGTGGCCGCCCCGGCCGCCGTGCCGATCAGCCCGCCCAGGACTCCGGCGGCGACCGCACGGGCGGGCCCGGGCCGCGGCCGGGGCCGCGGGGCGGCCTTCTCGGGGTGGTCGGCGGGCAGCGGTCCGTCCAGGGCGAGGGCGAGCGCCTCGGCCAGGTGAAGGGCCCGCCGCCCGGTGCCGGCCTGCTCGATCTGGGTCCGGCAGCTGAACCCGTCCGCCAGGACGAGGGCGCTCGGGGCGGTGGCGCGGACGGCCGGCAGGACGCCCTGCTCGGCGATGGCCAGCGACAGCTCGTAGTGCCCGCGTTCGAAGCCGAAGTTCCCGGCCAGTCCGCAGCAGCCGGCGTCCAGGACGTCGGCGTCGAGGCCGGCCCGGCGCATCAGTTCACGGTCGGCGCCGAAGCCGAGGACGGCGTGCTGGTGGCAGTGGGTCTGCACGGTCGCCGCCCGGGCGGCCCGCGGCGGCCGCCAGCCGTCGGGGGCGTGGTGGACGAGCTGCTCGGCGAAGGTACGGGTCCGCTCGGCCAGCCGCCGCGCGTCCTCGTCCCCGGCGAGCAGGTCCGGGGCGTCGGAGCGGAACACGGCCGCGCAGGAGGGCTCGAGCACGACGACCGGCGTCCCGGCCTCCAGCCACGGCCGCAGGCCGCGCAGCGTGCGCTGCAGCACGCGGCGGGCGCCGGCCAGCTGCCCGGTGGAGATCCACGTCAGGCCGCAGCAGACCGGCCCCGGCGGCACCGCCACCCGGAAGCCGGCGTCCTCCAGAACGCGCACGGCGGCGCGGGCGATGTGCGGATGGAAGTGGTTGGTGAAGGTGTCCGGCCACAGCAGGACCGTGCGCGGGTCCCGCGGGTCGGGCCCGGCCTGCGCCGGCCCGCGCCACTGCTCCTGGAAGGACGCGGCGGCGAACGGGGGCGCGGGGCGCCGCGGGTCGACGCCGGCCGCCAGCTTCCCCAGCCGGCCGAGGACCGGCGCCTGCAGCACGGCGTTGGCCAGGCCCGGACTCGTACGCCGCGCCAGCCGCGCCCACACCGGCAGCAGGCCGAGGGCGTAGTGCGCGGGCGGACGCAGCCGCCCCTGGTAGTGGTGGGCGAGGAACTCGGCCTTGTATGTGGCCATGTCCACGCCCACCGGGCAGTCGGAGGCGCAGCCCTTGCAGGCCAGGCACAGGTCCAGCGCGTCACGGACCGCAGGGGAGCGCCAGCCGCCGGTGACGGGGGAGTCGCCGTGGCCGTCGATCATCTCGAACAGCAGCCGGGCCCGGCCGCGGGTGGAGTGCTCCTCCTCCAGCGTGGCCCGGTAGGAGGGGCACATCACCCCGCCCTCATGGGTGCGGCAGTTGCCGACGCCGACGCAGCGCTGCACGGCCCGCCCGAAGTCGTGGCCGTCGTCGGCGAACGCGAAGTACGTGGCCCGCTGCGGCGCGGGCCGCCAGTCGGCGCCCAGCCGCAGGTCCTCGTCGACCCGGTGCGGACGGACCACCTTGCCCGGGTTCATCCGGTCGTCCGGGTCGAACAGCGCCTTGACCTCGCCCATCGCCCCGACGAGCGCCGGACCGAACATCCGCGGCAGCAGCTCGCCGCGGGCCTGCCCGTCTCCGTGCTCGCCGGAGAGCGAGCCGCCGTACGAGGCCACCAGGTCGGCCGCCTCGTACAGGAACGACCGGAACGCCTCCACGCCTTCGGCGTCGCGCAGCCCGAACGGGATCCGGGTGTGCACACAGCCCTGGCCGAAGTGCCCGTACAGGGAGGCCTGCTGGTAGCCGTAGCGGCGGAAGAGCCGCTCCAGGTCGCGCAGATAGGCGCCGAGCCGCTCCGGGGCCACCGCCGAGTCCTCCCAGCCCTCCCAGGTCTCGGAGCCGTCGGGGGGCCGGGCGGTGACGCCGAGGCCCGCCTCACGGGCCTTCAGGAACTCCTGTTCCCGGGCCGGGTCGTCGGAGAAGGCCACGGACGGGTCGTCCTGCGCCCGGCCGAGCGCGTGCAGCAGTTCGTACGCCTGCCGGTCCGCCTCCTCCTTCGTCCCGCCGCCGAACTGGACGAGCAGCCAGCTGTCGCCCTCGGGCAGCAGGTCCAGGGAGTCGAGGTGGACCCCCTCCTCGCGCATCAGCTGCGCCATCCGGCCGTCGACGGCCTCCAACTGGGAGGGGCGGCTGTGCTCCAGCAGCTGCGGTACGGCGTCCGCGGCGGCGAAGACGTCGTCGAAGCCCAGGACCAGCAGGGCCTCCGCCTGCGGCACCTCCACCAGCTCCAGTTCCGCCCGCAGCACGGTCACCAGCGTGCCCTCGCTGCCGACCAGGGCCCGGGCGAGGTCGAAGCCGTTCTCCGGGAGCAGGGAGTCCAGGTTGTAGCCGGAGACCCGTCGCGGGATCTTCGGGTACCCGCGCCGGATCTCGGCCAGGTGGCGCGCGGCGATGTCCCGCAGCCCCCGGTACAGCCGCCCGCGCGGGCCGCCCCCGGCCACGATCCGCTCGTACTCCTCGCTGCCGGTGGGCCCGGCGTGGAAGCGGAGCCCGCCGTAGGTGAGGACCTCCAGGCTGCGGACGTTGTCGACCGTCTTGCCGTAGGCCTGGGCGGAGGCCCCGCAGCTGTTGTTGCCGATCATGCCGCCCAGGGAGCAGTGGCTGTGCGTGGCCGGCTTGGGGCCGAACTTCAGCCCGTACGGCGCCAGCTGCCGGTTCAGCTCGTCCAGGACGATGCCCGGCTCGACCACGCAGGTCCGCGCCGCGGGATCCACGGAGACGAGCCGGTTGCAGTACTTGGTCCAGTCGAGGACGACCGCGGTGTTGGTGCACTGCCCGCCGAGGCTGGTACCGCCGCCGCGCGAGAGCAGGGGCGCGCCGAAGCGGGCGCATACGGCGACCGCCTGCGCCCCCGCCTCCACGGTGCGCGGGACGACCACGCCGAGCGGGACCTGCCGGTAGTTCGACGCGTCGGTGGAGTACGCGCCGCGGCTGCCCGCGTCGAAGCGGACCTCCCCGTCCACCTCGGCGCGCAGCGCGCGCTCCAGACCGGTGAGGTCGGTGCCGGAGCCCCGTGCCACGGTCAGCGCTCCTCTCCTGCTCCGCTGCCGGGCAGGAACTCCTGGACCTTCGCCCGGAAGCCCTGGCGGACCACGGCGGCGCGGTCGCTGTCCCCGCGCAGCACGGACGCGGCGGCGGACTTGATCTGGTCCCACGTGGCGTGCGGCGGGATCGGCGGCACGGCCGGGTCCGTACGGAAGTCGATGACGTACGGCCGGTCCGCGTCCAGCGCCCGGCGCCAGGCCGGGGTCACGCCCTCGGCGGTCTCCACCCGCTCGCCGTCCAGGCCGAACAGGGCGGCGACCTCGGCGTACGGCACGTCCGGGATGCTCTGCGAGGGCTCGAACGCCGGGGCGCCCTGCATGGCGCGCATCTCCCAGGTGACCTGGTTGAGGTCCTGGTTGTTCAGCACCGCGACGATCAGCCGGGGATCGGACCACTCGTGGTGGTACTTCGCGGCGGTCAGCAGCTCCGCCAGCCCGTTCATCTGCATCGCGCCGTCACCGACGAGGGCGACTGCCGGCCGGTCGGGGTGGGCGAACTTCGCTCCGATCGCGTACGGCACGCCCGGCCCCATCGTCGCGAGGGTGCCCGACAGGGAGCCGCGCATGCCGTCGCGCATCCGCAGGTGCCGCGCGTACCAGTTCGCGGCCGACCCGGAGTCTGCCGAGATGACCGCGTTCGACGGCAGCAGCTCGTCCAGCGCGTGGACCACGTACTCGGGGTTGACCGGATCGGCCGGCACCTCCGCACGCCGCTGCATGACCTCCCACCAGCGCGCGGTGTTGCTCTCGATCGTCTCGCGCCATGCACCGCCCGTACGCTGCCGGAGCAGCGGGGCGAGGCGACGCAGCGTCTCGGCCGCATCCCCGACGAGGTTCAGCTCGAAGGGGTAGCGCAGCCCGACCATGGCCGGCTCTATGTCGATCTGCACCGCGCGGGCCTGGTCGAACTCCGGCAGGAACTGCGTGTACGGGAAGCTGGATCCGACCACGAGCAGGGTGTCGCAGTCGCGCATCATCTCGTACGACGGCCGGGTGCCGAGCAGCCCGATCGCGCCGGTGACGTACGGCAGGGTGTCGGGCAGCGCGTCCTTGCCGAGCAGCGCCTTCGCGACCCCCGCGCCGAGGAGGTCGGCGACCTGCTCGACCTCGGCGCGGGCGTGCCGGGCGCCCTGCCCGATGAGCATCGCCGGCCGCTCGCCGGCGTTGAGGATCTCCGCCGCCCGCGCGAGGTCCTCGTCGGCCGGGACCGGCGCGTAGCGGCCGACGCCCAGGCTGGAGGGGACCTGCTTGAATGCGTGGGCGGGCGGCTCGTAGTCGAGCTCCTGCACGTCCGCGGGGATGATCAGCGCCGTGGGCGTGCGCTGCGTGGCGGCGATGCGCAGCGCCCGGTCCAGGACGTTGGGCAGCTGCTCGGGCACGGTGACCGTCTCGCAGAACGCGGAGGCGACGTCCTTGTAGAGGGAGGCCAGGTCCACCTCCTGCTGGTAGGAGCCGCCCATGGCGCTCCGGTCGGTCTGCCCGACGATGGCCACCACCGGCACGTGGTCGAGCTTCGCGTCGTACAGGCCGTTCAGCAGGTGGATGGCACCCGGCCCGGAGGTCGCCGCGCAGACCCCGGTGCGTCCGGAGAACTTGGCGTAGCCGACGGCCTGGAAGGCGGACATCTCCTCGTGCCGCGCCTGGATGAAGCGGGGCCGGTCATCGGCCCGCCCCCAGGCCGCGAGGAGACCGTTGATCCCGTCGCCCGGATAGGCGAAGACGTGTTCGACCTCCCATGCGCGCAGTCGCTGCAACAGGTAGTCGGCAACCTTCATCGTCCTGCTCCCTCGTGGTCGGGTCCGCTTCCCTCGTGGTCGGGTGCGCTCGCGTCCGCCCCCGCCACCCGCGTTCCGCCCCCCGCCACCCGCGTCTGCCCGGCGGCCCGCACCCCATGCACGGGGCGGTCCGCCCCGGCTACCGGCACGTAGAGTTGGCCATCCGCCACAGAAAGGGAGCACCCGGTGCAGCGTTACGACCGGCTGAGGGAGATCCTCGGTCTGGATCCGGACAAGGACTTCCTCGCCATCTACCGGCTCACCGCCACGTACGAGTTCCCCTGGGACTTCACCCGCGCCCTCGAGCTCGCACTCTTCCGGACCTATGCCGTCCCCAGCATCGGCCGCCTCCTCGCCGAGACCGCCGAGTTCACCGACCGCGCGCAGAAGCGCTACGACGACACCGCCCTGCTCCTCGACGCCGTCGTCGAGCACGGCTTCGAGCACGAGACCGCGCGCACCGCGATCCGCCGCATCAACCAGATGCACCGCAGCTACGACATCTCCAACGAGGACATGCGCTACGTCCTGTGCACGTTCGTAGTGATCCCGCCGCGCTGGCTGGACGCCTACGGCTGGCGCCCCATGACCCACCACGAGCGCCGCGCCTCCGCGAACTACTACGCCACTCTCGGCCGGCACATGGGCATCAAGGACCTCCCCGGTTCCTACGAGGAGTTCGAGGAGACCCTGAACGCCTACGAAGCCGAGCACTTCGGCTGGGACGAGGGCGGCCGCAAGGTCGCCGACTCCACCCTGGACCTGCTGGCCTCCTGGTACCCGGCGCCGCTCGCCCCCGCCGTGCGCGGCGCGAGCCTGGCCCTGCTGGACGACCCGCTGCTGGACGCGTTCCGCTTCGAGCGCCCCCGCCCGCAGGTCCGGCGCCTGGTCCGCGGCGCCCTGCGGCTGCGCGGCCGTGCGGTGCGGCTGCTGCCCCCGCGCAGGGCCCCGCACTACGCCCGCCAGAACCCGGAGATCAAGGGCTACCGGAACGGCTACGACGTGGGCGAGCTCGGCACCTTCCCCGTGCCCGGCTCCGGGGGATGCCCCGTGCCGCATCCGCGCCGGCCGGCCGGAGCCGGGGCCCAGCCCCCGGCCTGATCCGGAGCACCTCCGCGGGCCCCGGGGGCGGGGCCCTCGTACGAAGGAAGGGCGGACCGGATCCGGGGCGGCGGCTCAGGTGCGGCGCGCGGCGACGGCCAGGAAGCGGGCGTCCTCGTCGGTGTAGCGCAGCAGCTCCCAGCCCGAACCGGCCAGCAGGGGCCCGAGGTTGTGCTCGGCCCGCAGGTCGTCCGGGGTCAACGCGCGGCCGTGGCGGGCCGCCAGCGCCGCCCGCCCGATCGGGTGAAACAGCGCGAGCCGGCCGCCGGGGCGGACGACGCGGGCCAGTTCCCGCAGGTTCGCCGCCGGATCGGGGAGGTGCGCGATGAGCCCCGAGGCGAACACCGCGTCGATCGCCGCGTCGCGCAGCGGCAGCCGGGACACGTCCGCGAGCAGCAGCGCGCCGTCCGCGTCCCGCCCGGCCTGCTGCGCGGCCGTCAGCATCTGCGGGGTCAGGTCCGCGCCGAGCACGGTGCCCGCCGGGCCCACGGCGGCCCGCAGCGCGGGCAGCGCCCGGCCGGTCCCGCAGCCCGCGTCGAGCACGCGGTCGCCGGGGCGCAGCCCGAACTCGGCCACGGCGGTCTCGAACGCGGGCCCGTCGTCCGGGAACTTCTCGTCCCAGCCGGCGGCGCGCTGCCCGAAGAACTCCTGCACGTGACGGGGGTCGTGGTCGTCGCGGGGGATGCGGGGGTCGCGGGGGTCGCGGTCGTCAGTCATGGGCACATGTTCCCCCACCGGTCCGGCGCTGCCCTGCGCGGGCGCGGGCGGCCGGTGCGCACGGCGGGCGCGGGCGGCGGGTGCGCAAGGGTGCGCGGGCGGCCGGTGCGCAAGGTGGTGTGCGGCGTGGTCGAAGACGAACGTATCTCTGTCATATTCCAGCAGTTCCCGTTGGTTTTGAAATGCTCCCCTTGTTCGGCCCCTCACCCGGACTAGCGTCCCGGGGCCATGGGACACCTCGACCACGCGGCGTACGGCTGGCTGACGCCCGTACTGTCATATGTGATGGCATCCATCGGCGCCGCCCTCGGGCTGCGCTGCACCGTCCGCGCGCTCGCCGCGACCGGATCCTCGCGCCGCAACTGGCTCCTCACCGCCGCCTCCGCCATCGGCACCGGCATCTGGACCATGCACTTCGTCGCGATGCTCGGCTTCAACGTCACCGGCACCGAGATCCACTACAACGTGCCGCTGACCGTCCTCAGCCTGCTCGTCGCCATGGTGGTCGTCGGCGCCGGCGTCTTCGCCGTCGGCTACGGCAACCAGCGCCGCCGCTCCCTCGTCCTCGGCGGCCTCACCACCGGCCTGGGCGTCGCCAGCATGCACTACCTCGGCATGGCCGCCCTGCGCCTGCACGGCAGCATCTCGTACGACCCGCTCACGGTCGGACTCTCGGTCGCCATCGCCGTCGTGGCGGCCACGGCCGCGCTGTGGGCCGCGCTCCACATCAAGGCGCCCGCCGCCGTGGCCGTCGCCTCGCTCGTCATGGGCGCGGCCGTCAGCTCCATGCACTACACCGGGATGATGGCCGTCGCCGTCCGAGTGGCGCCCTCGGACCAGGCCCTGCCGGGGGCCACGGCCATGCAGTTCGTCTTCCCGCTCGCCGTCGGGCTCGGCTCGTACCTCTTCCTGACCTCCGCGTTCGTGGCGCTGTCGCCCACGGCCGACGAGCGGGCCGCTTCGGCGTCCGCTTCTGCCGCCTCGGCTGCCGCGGGCTCGGCTCCGGGGGGCTCGGGTTTCGGGGCTTCCGGGGCCTCCGGTGTCTCCGCTTCTGCCGCCTCGCCCGCCCACTGACCGCCGACCGCCCGCAGGACCAGGACCAGGACCAGGACCCGGAACGAGGAGCCCATGCGCACACCCCGCAGACACCCGGACGCAGCGGCACCCCGGCCGCCCGCGCCCTCGGCGCGCGGCCGCCGGGCCCACGCCGGACCGCCCGCCGAGGAGCCCGAGCCGTCGGCCGCGGGTGAGGCCGGTGCGGCAGGTGTGGCGGGTGTGGCGCGTCCCCGTCCGGGGCTGCGGCTCCGCCTGCGTCCCGCGACGGTCCGGGCCAAGATCGTCTCGCTGCTCATGGTCCCGGTGGTCTCCCTGCTCGCCCTCTGGGGCTTCGCCACTGTCAACACCGCCCGGGACATCGCCCGGATCGGCCGCGTCCAGCGGATCGACGAGCAGATCCGCACCCCCGTCGCGGCCGCCGTCACCGAGCTCCAGGCGGAGCGGCGCGCCTCCGTGCGCTACCTGGCCGACCCCGCCGCCGAGCGCGCCGCCGAACTGGACCGCCAGCAGCGCCGCACCGACGAGGCCGTCCGGCGCCTCCGCCTCGGCGACCGGCACACCGTGGCCGAATCCGGCGACCAGCGCACCGAGGTCGTCGTCCGCCTCGGCGCCTTCGTCGCCGCCGCCGAGGGGCTCGGCCCGGCCCGCAAGGACATCGCCGACCGGCGTGCGACCGCGGACGCGGCGTACGAGACGTACACCCGCGTCGTCGACGCCGCCCTCGCCGTCACGGGCTCCCTCTCCGGCGGGGCACGGGCCGAACTCGGCCCCGAGGCACGCGTGCTGCTCGAATTCGCCCGCGCGGGGGAACTCCTGGCCCGGGAGGACGCGTTGATCTCCGTGCCGGGCCAGCGCAGCGCCGAATCGGTTCGGCGCCTGACCGGCCTCGTCGAGACCCGCCGCGCCCTCACCGAGAGCTCCGCCGCCGACCTGCCCGCCGCCCAGCGGGACGCCTGGCAGGCCGTCGCCAAGGGCGCCGCCTACGCCGAACTGACCGGCGCCGAGGACCGGGTGCTGGCCGCCGGAACCGCCAAGGACCCGCGCGGCGCGGCCGCCGGCTGGGACGCCGCGTACACGAGCGTCAGCAGCTCCGTGCGGGAGATCGAGGCGGCCGCGCACGCCGGAGCAGCCGACCGCCGCGACCCCCTCGCGGAAGGCGCGCTCGGCCCTGCCGGAGCCGCGGTGCTGCTGGGACTGGCGGCCGTGGCCGCCTCGCTCGTCATCTCCGTCCGCATCGGCCGCGGACTCGTCGTCGAACTAGTCTCGCTGCGCAACACCGCCCTGGAGATCGCCCACCGCAAGCTCCCGCACGCCATGGACCGGCTGCGCGCCGGCCAGGACCTCGACGTCGACGCCGAGGCCCCGCCCGGGCCCGCCGCCGACGACGAGATCACCCAGGTCGGCGCGGCGCTGGCCACCGTTCACCGGGCCGCGCTGGGCGCCGCCGTCGAACGCGCCGAGCTCGCCAGCGGGGTGAGCGGCGTATTCGTCAACCTGGCGCGGCGCAGCCAGGTCCTCGTGCACAAGCAGCTCACCCTGCTCGACTCCATGGAGCGGCGCGCGGACGACCCCGGCGAGCTCGGCGACCTCTTCCGCCTCGACCACCTCACCACGCGCATGCGGCGGCACGCGGAAAGCCTGATCATCCTGTCGGGTGCCGCCCCGGGGCGGGCCTGGCGGACGCCGGTCCCGCTGACGAACGTGGTCCGGGCCGCCGTGTCCGAGATCGAGGAATATCCGCGCGTGGAGGTCCGGCAGCTCGTGGAGGCCGCCGTCATCGGCGGCGCGGTCGCGGACCTCACCCACCTGCTCGCCGAACTCATCGAGAACGCCACCCAGTTCTCCCCGCCCCACACCAAGGTCCGGGTCAGCGGCGAGCCCGTCGGCGCCGGATACGTCCTGGAGGTCGAGGACCGAGGCCTCGGCATGGGCCGCGACACGCTCGACGAGGCCAACCGGCGCATCGAGCAGTCCGAGGCCCTCGACCTCTTCGACAGCGACCGGCTCGGGCTCTTCGTGGTCAGCCGCCTGGCTGCGCGGCACGGCGTACGGGTGCACCTGCGACCCTCGCCGTACGGGGGCACCACCGCGGTGGTGCTGCTGCCGAACTCCCTGCTCCAGGGCGCGCTCGAGCCCGGATTCGGGCCGGCGGGGCACGCGCCCGCCCCGGAGGGCCCGGCTGCTGCGGCCCGGCCGCGCGGGGCCGGGCCGCAGCCGTCCGCCGTGGCGGCCGTGCCCGCGGTGTCCGGGGTGTCCGCAGGGTCCGCCGTACGGGAGGAGGCGCGCGCGGTCCCGGCCGCGGACCGCGGTCCCGTACGGGAGGAGGCGCGGCCCCCCGCCCCGGTGGCCTCCCTGCGGCCGCGGGGCGGCGCGGGCGGCGCGGCAGCCCGTACGCAGGACCCCGCGGCGGCGCAGGAACCCGTCCCCGCGGCCCCCGCGCCCCGGCCCGCCGCCGTGGCCGTACCGGCACCCACGCAGGGGCCGGCCCGCGTGCCGGCTCCCGCGGGCGCCGGGGACGGGCCCGCCGCCGAACTGCCGCGCCGCGTACGCCAGGCCAGCCTGGTCCCACAGCTGCGCGAGGTCGCGCCCGTGGAGGCCCCCGCCGCGGCGGGCCCGCCCGCGGAGCCGCCGCGGCGCAGCCCGGAGCAGGCCCGGGACCGCATGGCGGCCTACCGGGCCGGCTGGGTCCGCGGCGCCCGGGAGAACTCCGACCACCCAGGCAGCAGCGAAGGAGAAGAGTGATGATCGAGTACCGCAGATCCGGCCCCGGCGGCGGCGTCCGCAGGACCGGCGAACTGGACTGGCTGCTGGACGAGCTGGTGGTCCGCGTCCGCGAGGTCCGCCATGCCGTGGTCCTCTCCAACGACGGGCTCCCGGTGGGCGCGTCGAGCGCGCTAGGTAGGGAGGACGCGGAGCACCTGGCCGCCGTCGCCTCCGGTTTCCACAGTCTGGCCAAGGGCGCGGGTCGGCACTTCCAGGTCGGGGGTGTGCGGCAGACGATGGTGGAGATGGACGAGGGGTTCCTCTTCGTGGCGGCCGCGGGCGACGGCTCCTGTCTGGCCGTGCTCAGTACCGGCGGCGCCGACATCGGGCTGATCGCCTATGAGATGGCCCGGCTGGTGAAGCGGGTCGGGGAGCACCTGTACACGCCGCCCCGGTTCGCGGCCGAGCCGCCGGCCGCGGGCTGAAGGCGGCGGTCCGGTGGTCCGGTCCATGGACGGCCAGTGGTACGACGCCGAAGCGGGCCCGCTCGTCCGCCCGTACGCCATGACCGGCGGGCGTACGAAGCCGGGCCCGCACGGGGTGCGGTTCGACCTGATCGCGCTGGTCGTGGTGGACGCCGGGGGCGCGGACGCGGCGGACGAGGCGCTGCTCGGCCCCGAACACCGGGCCCTGCTCGGCCTGTGCCGGTCCGAGACCCAGTCGGTGGCGGAGCTCGCCGCGGACGCGGACCTGCCGGTGGGGGTGGTGCGGGTGCTGCTGGGGGACCTGCTGGAGGCGGGTCACGTGAGGGTCAGCAGACCGGTGCCGCCCGCCCGGCTGCCGGACGAGCGGATTCTGCGGGAAGTCATCGAGGGATTGCGAGCGCTGTGATGGGACAACGGCATTACGTCGGGGGCTACGAGGACGATGCGGGCTACGCGGGCGACGCGGCCGCCTTGGGCAACGAGGACGACGGAGGCGGTGAACTGGCGGCCCTCGCCCTGAAGATACTGGTGGCGGGCGGCTTCGGCGTCGGCAAGACCACGCTGGTCGGGGCGGTCAGCGAGATCCGGCCGCTGCGGACGGAGGAACTGCTCAGCGAGGCCGGCGAGCTCGTCGACGACACGGGCGGGGTCGCGCAGAAGACGACCACGACCGTGGCCATGGACTTCGGGCGGATCACCATCCGGGCCGGTCTCTCGCTGTACCTGTTCGGGACGCCGGGACAGGACCGGTTCTGGTTCCTGTGGGACGAGTTGGCGCAAGGGGCGCTGGGGGCGGTGGTGCTCGCGGACACGCGGCGATTGGAGGACTGCTTCCCGGCGGTGGACTACTTCGAGCACCGGCGCATCCCGTTCGTGGTGGCCGTCAACTGCTTCACGGACGCGCGCCGCTACGGGGCGCCCGAGGTGTCGCGGGCGCTGGACCTGGAGGCGGGGACTCCGGTGGTGCTGTGCGATGCGCGGGACAAGGATTCCGGGAAGGAAGTCCTGATCAGGCTGGTGGAGTACGCCGGGAGGGTGCACACCGCCCGGCTGCTGGAGTCGGTGGAGCCGCAGGCCGGACCGATGTGAGGCGGGCGGCGGCGGTGTCGCGGGGCGGTGGCGGGGGCCGTGGTGGCGTTGGTTCGGACCTTGCCGGAAAGGTCCTGGTGGGGAAGGCTTGCGGCACTTACTACGCGGGGTGCGGCGCGGCCGGGGCGGCTGCGTCACGGGGAGGGGCTGGAAATGGCACTGGACAAGCAGCTCGACTGGCTGCTGGACGACCTGTCCCGCAGGGTCCAGCAGGTCCGGCACGCGGTGGTGCTGTCCAACGACGGGCTGGTCACGGGCGCGAGCGCCGGGCTGGCACGGGAGGACGCGGAGCACCTGGCGGCGGTGGCGGCGGGACTGCAGAGCCTGGCGAAGGGGTCGGGACGGCACTTCCGGGCCGGTGAGGTGCGCCAGACCATGGTCGAGTACGACGACGGGGTCCTCTTCGTCATGGCGGCGGGCTCGGGGAGTTCGCTGTGCGTGCTCAGCTCCGCCGAGGCCGACATCGGGCAGGTCGCGTACGAGATGACGCTGCTGGTCAACCGGGTGGGGGAGCACCTGGGGGTGGCGGAGCGGCGCATCACCGGCGGCTGACGGCTCCGGCGGCCGCCCCCTCCCGCCGGGAGTTATCCACAGGCCTCGCGGGTTGTCGTGACGGTGGGTTACGTTCTTCACGCAGAGTGATGGAGATGCGATGCGTGAGGGGGATCGTCATGAACGTTGCGACGCAGCCGCGGGCCCGGGTACGGGTGGCCGCAGCACCGGGGCCGACGGTGGGCGGCGCCACGGCCGCCGGCGAGCTGGGGCTGAGCCGGGGCGAGTTCGCGCGGGCCGTCCAGTTGGGGATCGTACGCGCCGCGCCGGCGGCCCCCGGCGGCGCGGCCCGCTACACCCGGGCGGAGCTGGACCGGGTCAGGGCGGCGAAGGGCTTCCCCGAAGCACTGCGCGCCAGGATCGAGACCGTGGCCGGAGCGGAGGCCGCGGGCGCGGTGATGGGCATCGGGGCGAGCCGGTTCATCCGGCTCGCGCGGTGTGGACACCTCGTCCCCGTCGCCTACCGGGTCAACCGGTACCGGGCGGTGGTGTGGCTCTACCTGGCCGCGGAGCTGCGGGAGTTCGCCGCTCGGCAGCCGGGGCTGCTGAGCGGGAGCGCGCCGGCGCAGGACCGGGAGCTGTTGGCGGCGAAGGCGGACCTGCGCCCGCGGCAGTGGCGCGGCCGGCATGTCGGGCTCCTGCTGAGACGGACCGCCGACCCCTGGGAGCGGGCCGCCGTACTGGCCTCCGTGCTCCCTGAGGAGGAGGTGGCGCAGGCCGTGCCCGACCCGGCGGAGCGGATCGTCCTCGGCGCGCTGGCCCCGCCCCTGCCGTACGGGCACCCGCAGCTCCCGGCCGCCGCGGCCGTCGCGCAGCGGCTGCTGCGGGCCGAGTCGCCCGACGAGGTCCACTGGTACCGCACCAGCCTGGACTTCGCCCTGACCGGGGCGCGCGGTCAGTCGAACTCGACGGGGGAGAGGGGGCCGACGTAGACCCAGGCCCCGCCCTCCCGAGTGAAGGCGCTGTTCTCGTGCAGGGACCCGGCGTGCCGGCCCTCGCGGTAGTGCGCCCGGAACTCCACCGAGCCCTCCGTCTCGAACATCCCGCCGCGCTCGGTGCCCAGGATCTCCAGCTTGACCCAGCGCTGGTCGGGGTCGAGGTCGAGCCCGCCCGGGCGGGTGTCCGGATGCCAGGACCGCATCAGGTAGGCGGTGTCGCCCACGGCGAAGGCGCTGAACCGGGACCGCATCAGCAGTTCGGCGGTGGGCGCCTGCTGCGCACCGGAGTGGAAGCGGCCGCAGCACTCCGGGTAGGCGGCGGGCAGCCCGCAGGGGCAGGGGAGGGCCGGCTTGGGCATGGGGGTGATCAGCTCTTCGGGGTCGGTTCGGCCGGCGCGGACGGCCGGGCCTGCGGGGAGGGGTACGGGCGGAAGAGGCCTTCCTGGACCACGGAGACCAGCATCCTGCCCTCCAGGTCGTAGATGCGGCCGCGGGCCAGGCCGCGCCCGCCGTGCGCGATGGGCGACTCCTGGTCGTACAGGAACCACTCGTCCGCGCGGAACGGCCGGTGGAACCACATGGCGTGGTCCAGGGAGGCCATGTCGAAACCGCGCATGCCCCACAGGGGCTCCACGGGGATGCGCACGGCATCGAGGAGGGTCATGTCACTGGCGTACGTGAGGGCGCAGGTGTGCACGAGCGGGTCGTCGCCCAGCGGGCCGACGGCGCGCATCCACACCGCGCTGCGGGGATCGGCGTCCTTGAGCTCCTGGGGGGTCCAGCGGAGCCGGTTCACGTACCGGATGTCGAAGGCCTGGCGGCGGGCCATCCGCTCCAGCGACTCGGGCAGCGAGCCCAGGTGCTCGCGGATCTCGTCCGCGACCTTGGGGAGCGTCTCCGGGTGGGGAACGTGGTGGGAAGGCAGCTGGTGCTCGATGCTGCCCTCCTCCGGATGGTGGAAGGAGGCGGTCAGATTGAAGATCGTCTTGCCTTGCTGGACCGCGGTGACGCGGCGCGTGGTGAAGGACCGCCCGTCGCGCACCCGTTCCACCTGGTACACGATCGGCACCCCGGGGATGCCGGGGCGCAGGAAGTACGCGTGCAAGGAGTGGACGGGCCGGTCGCTCTCGGTGGTGCGGCCGGCGGCCACCAGCGCCTGGCCGGCGACCTGCCCGCCGAAGACGCGCTGGAGGGACTCCTGCGGGCTGGCGCCGCGGAAGATGTTGACCTCGATCTGCTCCAGGTCGAGCAGATCGACCAGTCTCTCGGCGGGGTTCGTCATCAGAGCCTCTCCACTGTCGTCTCCGGTGGGGCCGGTCGCCCTCCGGTGGGGGTCAGAGCGTGCCGAGCTCGCCGACCGAGGTCACCCGGATGACCGCCCGGCCCTCCTCGTCGGAGGCGGCGAGATCCACCTCGGCGCTGATGCCCCAGCCATGGTCGCCGCCCGGGTCCGCGAAGGTCTGGCGGACGCGCCACAGGCCGTGCGCCGGGTCCTCCTCGATCTGGAGGAGCTTCGGGCCGCGCGCGTCGGGGCCGGTGCCCAGGTCGTCGTACTCGTCCCAGTAGGCGTCCATGGCCTCGCCCCAGGCGTCGGCGTCCCAACCGGACTCGGCGTCCAGCTCGCCCAGCTCGTCGATGTGGTCCAGCGCCGCCAGCTCCACCCGCCGGAACATGGCGTTGCGGACCAGGACGCGGAAGGCGCGTGCGTTGGCGGTGACCGGCTTGACCTGGTCGGCCTTGTCCTGGGCCTCCTCCGCCGTCTCCACCTCCGGGTTCGCCAGCTGCTCCCACTCGTCGAGCAGGCTGGAGTCCACCTGGCGCACCAGCTCGCCCAGCCAGGCGATCAGGTCCTCCAGGTCCTCCGACTTCAGGTCGTCGGGGATGGTGTGGTCCAGCGCCTTGTACGCGCTCGCCAGGTACCGCAGCACGATGCCCTCGGTGCGGGCGAGCTCGTAGAAGGAGGTGAACTCCGTGAAGGTCATCGCGCGTTCGTACATGTCGCGGATGATCGACTTCGGGGAGACCGGGTGGTCGCCGACCCACGGGTGGCTCTTGCGGTACACGTTGTAGGCGTGCTGCAGGAGCTCTTCCAGCGGCTTGGGGTACGTGACGTCCTGGAGCCGCTCCATCCGCTCCTCGTACTCGATGCCGTCGGCCTTCATCGCGCCGACCGCGATGCCGCGCTCCTTGTTCTGCTGGGCGGCGAGGATCTGGCGCGGGTCGTCCAGCGTGGACTCGACGACCGAGACCATGTCCAGCGCGTAGGAGGGGGACTCCGGCTCCAGCAGGTCGAAGGCGGCGAGCGCGAAGGTCGACAGGGGCTGGTTGAGTGCGAAGTCCTGCTGGAGGTCGACCGTGAGCCGGATGGTGCGGCCCTCGGCGTCCGGGGTGTCGAGCTGCTCGACCACCCCGCCGTCCAGCAGCGAGCGGTAGATGGCGATGGCCCGCCGGATGTGCTTCAGCTGGGCCTTGCGCGGCTCGTGGTTGTCCTCGAGCAGGCTGCGCATCGCCTGGAAGGCATTGCCCGGACGGGCGATGACCGACAGCAGCATGATGTTGGTGACCTTGAACCGGGAGGTGAGCGGCTCCGGATCGGCGGCGATCAGCTTCTCGAAGGTGGTGTCCGACCAGGCGACGAAACCCTCGGGCGCCTTCTTGCGGACCACCTTGCGGCGCTTCTTGGGGTCGTCGCCCGCCTTCGCGAGCGCCTTCTCGTTCTCGATGACGTGCTCGGGCGCCTGGGCGACCACGAAACCGGCCGTGTCGAAGCCGGCCCGGCCGGCCCGGCCGGCGATCTGGTGGAACTCGCGGGCGCGGAGGGTGCGGACCCGGTTCCCGTCGTACTTGGTCAGCGCGGTGAACAGCACGGTGCGGATCGGGACGTTGACGCCCACGCCGAGGGTGTCGGTCCCGCAGATCACCTTCAGCAGGCCGGCCTGGGCCAGCTTCTCCACCAGGCGCCGGTACTTGGGCAGCATGCCGGCGTGGTGCACGCCGATGCCGTGGCGCACGTAGCGGGAGAGGTTCTGGCCGAACTTCGTGGTGAAGCGGAAGTTGCCGATCAGCTCGGCGATCTTGTCCTTCTCCTCGCGGGAGCACATGTTGATGCTCATCAGCGACTGCGCCCGCTCGACGGCCTGCGCCTGCGTGAAGTGCACGATGTACACGGGGGCCTGCCGGGTCTCCAGCAGCTCGGTGATCGTGTCGGTGATCGGGGTGGTGACGTACTCGTACGACAGCGGGACGGGGCGGGTCGCGGAGCGCACCACCGACGTCGGCCGGCCGGTGCGCCGGGTGAGGTCCTCCTCGAACCGCGTCACGTCGCCGAGGGTCGCCGACATCAGGATGAACTGCGCCTGCGGGAGCTCCAGCAGCGGGATCTGCCAGGCCCAGCCGCGGTCCGGCTCGGCGTAGAAGTGGAACTCGTCCATCACGACCTGGCCGATGTCGGCGTACTTGCCGTCGCGCAGGGCGATGGAGGCCAGCACCTCGGCCGTGCAGCAGATCACCGGGGCGTCGGCGTTCACGGACGCGTCGCCGGTCAGCATGCCGACGTTCTCGGTGCCGAACAGCTTGCACAGGTCGAAGAACTTCTCCGACACCAGCGCCTTGATCGGCGCGGTGTAGAAGGTGACCTTGTCCTGGGCCAGGGCGGTGAAGTGCGCGCCGGCCGCGACGAGGCTCTTGCCGGAGCCCGTCGGCGTGGACAGGATCACGTTCGCTCCGGAGACGACCTCGATCAGCGCCTCCTCCTGGGCCGGGTACAGGCTGATGCCCTGATCCTCCGCCCACGAGGAGAAGGCCTCGAAGAGGGTGTCGGGGTCGGCGTTCGGCGGGAGCTGATCAATGAGGGTCACGCCCCCATCTTGCCTGGCTTCGCCCCGGATGAGGGAACCGGCGGCCGCGGGCGAAGATCACCACGGGTACGCTGTGCCGTTGACCGGGGCCGGACGACGTCGTCAGCGGGGCCCGACCAGCACACCACCGGGGCGGGAAACGAGCATGATGGGTCCGGCGCACTCACTGTCCGGGGCGGCAGCCTGGCTGGGGGTGGGCGCTGCGGCCGCGGCCGCCGGGCACCCCATGCCCTGGCCGGTCCTCGTCGTCGGCGCGCTCATCTGCGCGGGCGCTGCCCTCGCCCCCGACCTCGACCACAAGTCGGCGACGATCTCGCGGGCCTTCGGCCCGCTGTCGCGGGGCCTGTGCGAGGTGGTCGACAAGATCTCCTACGCCGTCTACAAGGCCACCCGTGCCCCGAAGGACGCCCGCCGCTCCGGCGGCCACCGCACCCTGACCCACACCTGGCTCTGGGCGGTCCTGATAGGCGGGGGCTCCTCGGTGCTGGCGGTCACCGCCGACCGGTGGGGTGTGCTGGTGCTGCTGTTCGTCCACCTCGTGCTCGCCGTCGAAGGCCTGCTGTGGCGGGCTGCCCGGATGTCCAGCGACATCCTCGTGTGGCTGCTCGGCGCCACCAGCGCCTGGATCCTGGCCGGGGTCCTGGACGAGCCCGGCAATGGTGCGGGCTGGCTGTTCGGCCCCGGCCAGGAGTACCTGTGGCTGGGCCTGCCGATCATGCTCGGTGCGCTCGTCCACGACATCGGCGACGCCCTGACGGTCTCCGGCTGCCCGATCCTGTGGCCCCTGCCGATCAAGGGCAAGCGCTGGTACCCCGTCGGCCCGCCCAAGGGGATGCGCTTCCGGGCGGGCAGCTGGGTGGAGCTCAAGGTCCTCATGCCCGCCTTCATGCTGCTCGGCGGCATGGGCGGCGCCTCGGCCCTCGACTTCATCTGACGGGCGCCGACCGACCGGTTCTGCCCGGGTGGTCCTGTTCCGCCGTGCGGCCTGCGCGGCCGGTGCGGCCTGTGCGGCCTCCGGCCCTGGCACCGGCGCCAGGGCCATGGGCCCGGACCCCCGGTCAGCCGTGCCAGGAGCGCCACAGGGCCGCGTACGCCCCGTCGGCCGCGACCAGCTCGTCGTGCGAACCGAGCTCGCTGATCCGGCCGTCCTCGACCACCGCGATCACGTCGGCGTCGTGCGCCGTGTGCAGGCGGTGGGCGATCGCGATGACCGTCCGGCCGTCCAGCACCCGGGCCAGCGACCGCTCCAAGTGCCGTGCGGCGCGCGGGTCCAGCAGCGAGGTCGCCTCGTCGAGGACGAGCGTGTGCGGATCGGCCAGCACCAGCCGGGCCAGCGCGATCTGCTGGGCCTGCGCCGGCGTCAGCGCCGTGCCGCCCGAGCCGACCTGGGTGTCCAGGCCGCGGTCCAGGGCCCGCGCCCAGCCGTCGGCGTCCACCGCGCCCAAGGCCGCCCACAGCTCGGCGTCCTGCGCCCCGGCCCGGGCCAGGCGCAGGTTGTCCCGCAGCGTGCCCACGAACACGTGGTGCTCCTGGTTGACCAGGGCCACCTGCTCGCGCACCCGCTCCGCGGGCATCCGCGACAGCTGCGCCCCGCCGAGCGTCACCTCGCCCGTCCGCGGCGCATAGATGCCCGCGAGCAGCCGGCCGAGGGTGGACTTCCCCGCGCCCGACGGGCCGACGAGCGCCATCCGGGTGCCCGGCGGAACCGCCATCGACACCTCGTGCAGCACGTCGACGCCCTCCCGGTAGCCGAAGCGGACCGCATCGGCGCGGACGTCGCGACCCGCCGGGGAGACGGCGCCGTCGCCGCCGTCCGGCTCGATCTCCCGCACGCCCACCAGCCGGGCCAGCGACACCTGGGCCACCTGCAGCTCGTCGTACCAGCGCAGGATCAGGCCGATCGGGTCGACCATCATCTGCGCCAGCAGCGCGCCCGTGGTCAGCTGCCCGACCGACAGCCAGCCCTGCAGGACGCAGAAGCCGCCGATCAGCAGCACCGAGCCGAGGATCGTCACGAAGGTGGCGTTGATGACGGGGAAGAGGACCGTCCGCAGGAACAGGGTGTAGCGCTCCCACGCCGTCCACTCCTTGATCCGGCGCTCCGACAGGGCGATCCGCTCCGGGCCCAGGCGGTGCGCCTCGACCGTGCGGCCCGCGTCCACCGTCTCGGTGAGCGCCGCCGAGACCGCCGCATAGCCGGCCGCCTCGGAGCGGTACGCCGAGGGCGCCCGCCGGAAGTACCAGCGGCAGCCGGCCACCAGTACCGGCAGCGCCACCAGCGCGGCCAGCGCCAGCGGCGGCGCGGTCACGCCGAGCGCCCCGAAGAGCAGCCCCACCCACACGACGCCGATGGCCAGCTGGGGCACGGCCTCGCGCATCGCATTGGCGAGCCGGTCGATGTCGGTGGTGATGCGCGACAGCAGGTCGCCGGTCCCGGCCCGCTCCAGGACGCCCGGCGGCAGGCCCACCGACCGCACCAGGAAGTCCTCGCGCAGGTCGGCCAGCATCTCCTCGCCGAGCATCGCCCCGCGCAGCCGGACCAGCCGCACGAAGGCCGTCTGCACGATCAGGGCCAGCCCGAACAGCACCGCCACCTGCACCAGGTGGAGCTCCCGGGCCCCGGCCGCGAGCCGGTCCACGACCCGGCCCAGCAGGTACGGGCCCACCATGGAGGCGATCACCGCGACCGCGTTGACCGTCACCAGGGTCGCGAAGGCCCGCCGGTGCCGTCGCAGCAGGCCGCGCACATAGCCCCGTACCGTCGCCGGCGAGCCCACGGGCAGGGTGGCGGCCGATTCGGGGGCCGCCGGGTCGTATTGCGGCGGCGCCACACCGATCATGCGGATTCCTCGATCTCTGTGAGTGCTTCGTGGAGCCGTGCCGGTGCCACGCGGGCGATCCGCTGCTCCTCGTCGGTCTCGCGGGTGACGACCGCCCGGTAGCGCCGGTCGTCGTGCAGCAGCTCGCGGTGGGTGCCGGTCGCGGCGACCGTGCCCTCGTGGAGGAACACGACGTGGTCGGCGCGGTCCAGCAACAGCGGTGAGGAGGCGAGCACCACGGTGGTGCGCCCCGTGCGCAGGGCGCGCACGCCGTCCGCGATGCGTGCCTCGGTGTGCGAGTCGACGGCCGAGGTCGGCTCGTCGAGGACGAGCACCTCGGGGTCGGTGACCAGGGAGCGGGCCAGGGCGAGTCGCTGGCGCTGCCCGCCGGACAACGACCGTCCGCGCTCGGTGAGGTGGGCGTCCATGGGGTCGGCCACCCCGTCCGGGGCCGCCTGGAGCAGCGCGTCCAGCACGTCCCCGCACTGGGCGGCGGCCAGCGCCGCGGCGGGCTCGACCGCCCCGGACGCCGGTACGGCGAACAGCCGGCGCAGGGTGCCCGACAGCAGCACCGGGTCCTTGTCCTGTACGAGGACCAGCGTGCGGGCCGTGTCCAGCGGCAGTTCGTCGAGGGCGACCCCGCCCAGCAGGACCGAGACCCGCTCGGGGGCGGCGGGGGCGTCGCCGTCACCGGCCCCGCCCGCGGTGCCCTCGGCGCCCTGGCTGTTGTCGGCGTCCTTGCCGTCCTTGGCGCCCGCGTCGCCGTCCGGCGGGTGTCCGCCGAGGCGTTCGGCGAGCCGGCCCGCGAGGTCCGGGTCCCCGCACACCACGGCGGTGAGTCGGCCCGCCGGGGCCAGGAGCCCGGTGACCGGGTCGTACAGGTCGCCGCCGGGCTCCGGGGCCCGCACGGCCGCGGAGGAGGGCCGCTCGGGGGCGTCGCCGCGGGCCAGCGACAGCACCCGGGCGGCCCGTTGGGCGGAGGGCCGGGAGAAGGAGTACGCCATCGCGATCTCCTCGAAGTGCCGCAGCGGGTAGAGCATCGTGGCCACCGCGCTGAAGGCCGCGACGAGTTGGCCGACCGCCAGCCGGCCGTCCAGGACGAGCGCGGAGCCGTACCAGACCACCGCGATCAGCAGCACGCCCGGCAGCAGCACCTGGATCGCCGAGATCAGCGCCCACATCCGGGCACTGCGCACGGCCGCCCTGCGGACCTCCTGCGAGGCCTCGCGGTAGCGGCCGAGGAACAGCTCCTCGCCGCCGATGCCGCGCAGCACCCGCAGGCCCGCCACGGTGTCGGAGGCCAGTTCGGTGGCCTTGCCGGCCTTCTCCCGCTGGGCGTCGGCGCGCCGGGTGGCGCGCGGCAGCAGCGGCAGGACGGACAGGGCGAGCACCGGGATGCCGAGGGCGACGACGGTTCCGATGGCGGGTGCGTAGAACAGCAGGCCGACGCAGATGGCGACGACGGAGAAGGCGGCCGCGAGGAAGCGGGAGACCGCCTCCACGAACCAGCCGATCTTCTCCACGTCGCCGGTGGAGACGGCGACGACCTCGCCCGCCGCGACCCGGCGGGTCAGGGCCGAGCCGAGCTCGGCGGTCTTGCGGGCGAGCAGCTGCTGCACCCGCGCGGCGGCCGTGATCCAGTTGGTGACGGCGGTGCGGTGGAGCATGGCGTCGCCGACAGCGATCGCGACGCCGACCAGGGCCAGCAGCGCCCCGACGAGCAGCAGCCGGGTGCCGTCGCGGTCCACGACCGCGTCGACGCCGAGCCCCACCGCGTACGGCAGGCCCGCGACGCCGCAGAAGTGGACCAGGCCCCAGCACAGGCTCTTGACCTGTCCGCCGAGTTGGCCCCGCCCGAGCCACACCAGGAAGCGGGGGCCGGAGCGGGCGTCGGGTACACCGGGATCCGGATACGGGAGATCGCTGATCTGCATGACGCCCCATGACTGGTCGAGAGGTCCAAACCGTGCAAGGTTCGCCTTCCGGACCGGAGCCGGGCAATCGATTTTGTGTTGGCCAAAGCCTCACGCGGCAGGATGTCCCGTGGGCGCGGACGCATGACGCCGGGTCAGGGGCGGGTGGCCCGCTCCAGCTCCAGCAGCGCCGAGCGGTAGCTGCGGCCGGTGGCCCGGTCCATCCCCACTTCGCACATCCGGTTCGCCGACAGGTGCACGTCGAACGCCCGCGAGGTCACCTCCGCCGCCTCCCGCGCCGTCGCCGAGGCGGTCAGCTCCGGGTGCAGCATGCCCCGGTCGCCCGCGAAGGCGCAGCAGCCCGCGTCCTCGGGCACCACCACCTCCCGTGCGCACGCCTCGGCCACCGCCAGCAGCTGCGCCTCCACACCCAAATGGCGCATCGAGCAGGTGGGATGGAGCACCGCCGAACCCACCGTGCGCCGGATCGTGAGGTGCGGCAGCAGCTCCTGCGCCGCCCACACGACGGAGTCGACGACCCGGAGCTCCGCGTGCAGCGCGCGGTTGTCGTCGGTCAGGAACGGGACCACCTCCCGCGCGAGGCCCAGCGTGCAGGACGAGGCGTCGACGACGAGCGGCAGCCGCCCGCCCGCCGTCCAGCCCCAGGCGGCCTCCACGATCCGGTTGGCCATCACCCGGTTGCCGGCCTCGTAGCCCTTGGAGTGCCAGATCGTCGCGCAGCAGGTCCCGGCGACGTCGCCCGGGATCCACACCGGCTTGCCGGCCCGCTCGGAGACGGCCACCACGGCCTCCTGCAGGGAGGGGCCGGACGCGTCGTCCGGTCCGCCGAAGATCCGGTTGACGCAGGCCGGGTAGTAGACGGCCGCCGCACCCACCCGCCGGGTCGCAGGCGCCCTGCGGGCCGCGGCGCCGGGGAGCTGCGGCAGCCACTGCGGCACCAGGTCGGGCCGTACGGCACGCCGCACGGCCCCCGTCACCGCGGCCGGCAGCCGGTCCCCGACCAGGCCGCTCACCCGGTCGGCGGCGGCCACGGCCAGCCGGGCCGCGCCCTCGACGGCCGTGAACGAGCGGGCGGCGAGCTCCGCCGCCCGCTCCTCGCGCGGGCCGTGCCGGCGGTGGCGGAAGTCCCGTACCAGCGCGCCCGTGTCGATGCCGACGGGACAGGCGATCATGCAGGTGGAGTCGGTCGCGCAGGTGTCGACGGCGTCGTGGCCGTACGACTCCAGCAGGCCGTCCAGCACCCGCGAGCCCGGCTGCTGCCGCATCGCCTCCCGGCGCAGCACGATCCGCTGGCGCGGTGTCGTCGTCAGGTCCTTGCTGGGGCAGGTCGGTTCGCAGAACCCGCACTCGATGCATGGATCGGCCACCGCCTCGACCCCGGGGATGGTCTTCAGGCCGCGCAGGTGGGCCTGCGGGTCGCGGTCGAGGAGGATCCGCGGGGCGAGCAGCCCGTCCGGGTCCACGAGCCTCTTGGTGCGCCACATCAGCTCGGTGGCCCGGGGCCCCCACTCCAGCTCCAGGTAGGGGGCCATGTTGCGGCCCGTGGAGTGCTCGGCCTTCAGCGAGCCGTCGAAGCGCTCCACCGTGAGCCGGCAGAAGGCGTCCATGAACGCCGCGTACCGCTCGACGTCGGCGGGCCGGGAGGCGTCGAAGGCGAGCAGGAAGTGCAGGTTGCCGTGGGCCGCGTGCCCGGCGACGGCCGCGTCGAAGCCGTGCTCCGCCTGCAGCGCGAGCAGCGCCTCGCAGGCCTCGGCCAGCCGGGAGGGCGGCACCGCGAAGTCCTCGGTGATCAGGGTGGTGCCGGGGGCCCGGGCCCCGCCGACGGTCGTGACGAAGGCCTTGCGGGCCTTCCAGTAGCCGTCGATCGTCCCCGGGTCACCGGTGAAGGCGTTGGTGACCGACGGGACAGGGGCCACCAGGTCCAGCCCTGCGAGGACCTCCGCGGCGCGCCGCTCGTGCTCCGCCCGCCCCGCCTCGTCCGGGGCGCGGAACTCCACCAGCAGGGCCGTGGTGTCCTTCGGCAGGCCCGCCCAGTCGGCGGGGACCCCTGCCACGCGCACCGAGGCGCGCAGGGTGTTGCCGTCCATCACCTCGACCGCGAGGGCGCCGGCCGCGGTGAAGAGCGGCACCGCCGCCGCCGCGGCGGGCAGGGACGGGAAGAACAGCAGGGCAGTGGTGCGTTCGCGGTCCAGCGCGAGGGTGTCGAAGACGAGCTCGGCGAGGAAGCCGAGCGTGCCCTCGGAGCCGACCATCAGACCGCGCAGGATCTCGACCGGCGTGGTGCCGTCCAGATACGCGTCCAGGCGGTAGCCGGTGGTGTTTTTGATCTCGTACTTGGCCCGGATCCGGGCCACCAGCCCCGGATCCGCCTCGATCTCCCGCTTGATCTCCATCAGCCCGCGGCACAGCGCCGGCTCGGCGCGTGCCAGCTCCTCATCGGCCAGCGGGTCGGCGGTGTCCACGACCGTGCCGCCCGGCAGCACGAAGGTCAGGGACGACAGCGTGCGGTACGCGTTCCTGGTGGTCCCCGCCGTCATGCCGGACGCGTTGTTGGCGACGACCCCGCCGAGCGTGCAGGCGATCGCGCTGGCCGGGTCGGGCCCGAGGACCCGGCCGTGGCGGACGAGGGCGGCATTGGCCCGGGCCACGGTCGTGCCCGGCCGGATCCGGGCCCGGCGGCCGCCCTCCAGCACCTCCATGCCGGCCCAGTGGCGGCGTACGTCGACCAGGATGTCCTCACCCTGGGCCTGGCCGTTGAGCGAGGTCCCGGCGGCCCGGAAGACCACCTCCCGCCCGCGCCCGCGGGCGTACGACAGGACCGCGGAGACGTCGTCCACGTCCTCGGCCACCACCACGACCTGCGGCACGAACCGGTACGGCGAGGCGTCGGAGGCGTAGCGGACCAGGTCGGAGAGGCTCCACAGCACCTTCTGCGCACCGAGCAGCTCGATCAGCTCGGTCCGCAGCGGCTCGGGCGTGCCGCCGGCGCGCCACTCGGGCACCCGGTCGGGGGAGGGGCCGCGGACGCCGTGCGGGCGCAGGGCCCCGGGCTTCGGTTCCAGCAGCGGCATCGCGACCCCTCGTTCCCGTCAGCAGCGGCGCCCCGCGGGGGCGTCCATCAGAGCGTCCAGCAGGCCGCCGAGCTGGTCCCGCTGCCCGGCGGTCAACGGAGCCAGGATCTCCTCTGCGGCGTCCGTCCGCGCGCTGCGCAGCCGGCGCAGCGTGGCGCGCCCCGTGTCCGTGAGCTCGATCCGTATGACACGGCGGTTCGCCGGGTCGGGCGCGCGGCGCACGCAGTCGGCGGCCTCCAGGCCGTCCACCAGCGTCGTCACGGCGCGGGGCACCACTTCCAGGCGCGCGGCGAGGTCCGCCATGCGGGGCGGCTGCCCGTCGTCGTAGTGCGAGACGAGCCGGAGCAGCCTGCTCTGGGCCGGGGTGATCCCGAGCGGCTCCAGGTGGCGCTTCTGGATCCGGTGGAGCCGGCGGGTCAGCCGCAGCAGCTGCTCGGCGAGCACGCCGTCGGTGCTGTCGGTGGAGCTGTCGGTGGAGCTGTCGGGCGCGCCGGCGGTCGAGCTGTCGGTTTCGGGAGCGGTGCTCATACTGGTGAACGGTACCAGGACCAGACTCATTGTGAGCATAGGTAACAATGAGCTATGCTCATGCAAGTCTCGTCAGAAGGAGGCCCATGCGCCCCGAAGAACCGA
The DNA here is from genome assembly GCF_040645035.1 of Streptomyces sp. NPDC046876. Taxonomy (NCBI): domain Bacteria; kingdom Bacillati; phylum Actinomycetota; class Actinomycetes; order Kitasatosporales; family Streptomycetaceae; genus Streptomyces; species Streptomyces sp. NPDC046876. The sequence goes on from NZ_JBEYXK010000010.1 coordinate 113,088, forward strand.
AGTGGACCCCATCGAAAGAAGCCCTCGACCCCAGCAGCCCCGCCCCCGCGGAGCGCCCGCGCGAACTGCGCCGGATCGTGGGCCTCTTCCGCCCCTACCGCGGCCGGCTCGCCGTCGTGGGGCTGCTCGTCTGTGCGTCCTCCCTGGTCGGCGTCGCCTCGCCGTTCCTGCTGAAGGAGATCCTGGACGTCGCCATCCCCGAGGGCCGCACCGGACTGCTCAGCCTGCTGGCCCTCGGCATGATCCTCACCGCCGTCGTCACCAGCGTCTTCGGCGTGCTCCAGACCCTGATCTCCACCACCGTCGGCCAGCGCGTCATGCACGACCTGCGCACCGCCGTCTACGCCCAGCTCCAGCGGATGCCGCTGGCCTTCTTCACCCGCACCCGCACGGGCGAGGTGCAGTCCCGGATAGCCAACGACATCGGGGGCATGCAGGCCACCGTCACCTCGACCGCCACCTCGCTCGTCTCCAACCTGACGGCCGTGGTCGCCTCCGTGGTCGCCATGCTCGCGCTCGACTGGCGGCTCACCCTCGTCTCGCTGCTCCTGCTGCCCCTGTTCGTGTGGATCAGCCGGCGCGTGGGACGCGAGCGCAAGAAGATCACCCTGCAGCGGCAGAAGCAGATGGCCGCCATGGCCGCGACCGTCACCGAGTCCCTGTCCGTCAGCGGCATCCTGCTCGGCCGCACGATGGGCCGCGCCGACTCGCTCACCCGGTCGTTCGCCGAGGAGTCCGAGAAGCTCGTCTCCCTGGAAGTGCGCTCCAGCATGGCCGGGCGCTGGCGGATGTCCACCATCGGCATCGTCATGGCCGCCATGCCCGCGCTCATCTACTGGGCCGCGGGCATAGCCCTGCAGTCCGGCGCCCCGTCCCTCTCCGTCGGCACCCTCGTCGCCTTCGTCACGCTCCAGCAGGGCCTGTTCCGGCCCGCCGTGAGCCTGCTGTCGACGGGTGTGCAGATCCAGACCTCGCTGGCCCTGTTCGCCCGCATCTTCGAGTACCTCGACCTGCCGGTGGACATCACCGAGCGCGAGGACGCCGTCCGCCTGGAGCGCGCCAAGGGCGAGATCCGGCTGGAGGACGTGCACTTCGCGTACGACGCCAAGCACGGGCCCACCCTCACGGGGATCGACATCACCGTCCCGGCCGGCGGCTCCCTCGGCGTGGTCGGTCCGACCGGCTCCGGCAAGAGCACCCTCAGCTACCTGGTGCCCCGGCTCTACGACGTCACCGGCGGACGGGTCGCCCTCGACGGGGTGGACGTGCGCGACCTCGACTTCGACTCGCTGGCCCGCTCCATAGGCGTGGTCTCCCAGGAGACCTACCTCTTCCACGCCTCGGTCGCCGACAACCTGCGCTTCGCCAAACCGGACGCCACCGACGAGGAGATCGCCGAGGCGGCCCGCGCGGCCCAGATCCACGACCACATCGAGTCCCTGCCCGACGGGTACGACACCCTGGTCGGCGAGCGCGGCTACCGCTTCTCCGGCGGCGAGAAGCAGCGCCTGGCCATCGCCCGGACCATCCTGCGCGATCCCCCGGTGCTGATCCTCGACGAGGCCACCAGCGCCCTCGACACCCGCACCGAGCACGCCGTGCAGCAGGCCATCGACAACCTCTCCGCAGGCCGCACCACGATCACCATCGCGCACCGGCTCTCCACCGTCCGCGATGCCGACCAGATCGTCGTCCTGGACAAGGGGCGCATCGCCGAACGCGGCACGCACGACGAACTGCTGGAGGCCGGCGGCCGGTACGCGGCCCTGGTCCGCCGGGACCGCGAGACCGCGGGCGGCGAGCGTGCGGAACGGGTCGACCCGCTCGAGCGGGTCGACGGGACCGTCCGCGCCGAGCGGGCCGAACGTGTGGAACGTGTGATCGTCTGACCGGTGCGGGGGTGTGACGCCCGGGAATGCGGCGCTGTGCCGTTTAGCGTGCCCGTATGCGCCCTGAGTACCGGCCGCCACGGCATCGATCCCGGCTCACCCGCCGGGGCCGTCTGGCGATCTTCCTCTGCACGCTGCTCGCGACCGGCGCGGCCGTGCTCGTGCCGCTGCTGCGCGGCGCCGAGCCGGAAGCCCCCGAGGTCCTGGGCCGGCTGACCGTCCCCGAAGGCTGGCGGGCCCCACAGATCTACGCCGCCATCGACCGCGAGCTGAGGCTCCCGGCCGGGTCCGCCCAGGCCGCGGCCGCCGCGACGGAACTGGCCCTGCCCGCCGAGGCGAAGGGCAACCCCGAGGGGTTCCTGTTCCCGGCGTCGTACCCGGTGACCTCGAAGACCACGGCCGGCTCGCTCCTCGCCTCCATGGTGGGGACGGCCAACCGCCACCTCGCCGCCCGGGCGGTCGCCGACGGCGGCAAGGCGCACGGCATGACCCCGTATCAGACGGCCACCCTGGCCAGCATCATCGAGGCGGAGGCCGACTCCCGCGCCGACATGGGCAAGGTCGCCCGCGTGGTGCACAACCGGCTGGCGAAGGCGATGCCGCTGCAGATGGACTCCACCCTCAACTACGCGCTGGACCGCCGGACGCTGAACACCACGCTGAGCGACACGCGCATCGACAGCCCCTTCAACACCTACCGGCGGCACGGACTCCCGCCCACGCCGATCGACAGCCCCGGCGCGGACGCCCTGGCGGCCGCCGTCGCGCCGACGCCGGGCGACTGGCTCTTCTTCGTCACTGTGAAGCCGGGGGACACCCGCTTCTCGGTGACGTACGAGGAGCACAAGAAGCACGTCGCGGAGTTCAACCGCATCCGCGCGGCCGCCGCTTCGGGTGCGGCCGGCGCGAGGCCGCGCGCGGCACAGGCCCGCGCCGACGGCAGCTAGGTCGTCTCTTTCGGATCTTGCCGGTTAAGCCCGCGTCGTCCGGTGCCGTGCATCGCAAGGCGGAGAGGCTCCCGATTACTGGACGTCCTCGGGTGCCTCGACAACGCAGCGAGGTGCGGTGCCGGGCGGCGCGGGTCTGGGGGCACCTCCCAGCAGTAGCTGGGGGAGCAGGATCCGGAAGAGACGGCCTAGACCCTCGCGCCGACCCCGGCCGGTTCGAGGGCGGAAGCACCGAAGGCGGAAGCCGCCGCTTTCGGCGTGCGCACGGCGGCGGGCGGGTCAGCGGGATCCCGGGTCGCGAGCAGGCGGCGGATCTCGCGGACCGCGGCGCCACCGGCCCGGTTGGCGCCGATGGTGGACGCCGAGGGCCCGTAGCCGACCAGGTGGACCCGCTCGTCGCGGACCGCGCGCGTGCCCTCGACCCGGATGCCGCCGCCCGGCTCGCGCAGTCGCAGCGGGGCCAGGTGGTCGATGGCCGCCCGGAAGCCGGTCGCCCACAGGATCACATCCGCTTCCACGTGCCGGCCGTCGTCCCAGGCCACGCCCGTCGGCGTGATCCGGTCGAACACGGGCCTGCGGTCCAGTACGCCCGAGGCCATCCCGGCCCGGACCGCCACGTTCAGGGGCAGGCCGGTGACGCTGACCACGCTCTGCGGGGGCAGCCCGCGGCGCACCCGCTCGTCGACCAGGGCCACGGCCGCGCGGCCCTCGGCCTCCCCGAACGGCCCGTCGCGGAACACCGGTGGCCGCCGGGTCACCCAGGTGGTGTCGGCCGCCACCTCGGCGATCTCCAGCAGGTGCTGCACCGCCGAGGTGCCGCCGCCTACCACGACCACCCGGGCCCCGGCGAACGCCTGCGGCCCCGGGTAGTCCGCCGTGTGCAGCTGGCGCCCCCGGAAGGTCTCCTGCCCCGGGTAGCGCGGCCAGAAGGGCCGGTCCCAGGTCCCGGTGGCGTTGATCAGCGCCCGGGCGGACCAGGCGCCGGCCGAGGACTCCACGCGCAGCCGCCCGCCCGCACCCTCCCGTACGGCGGTGACATCCACGGGGCGGCGCACGTCCAGGCCGAACCGGCGCTCGTACGCCGCGAAGTACTCACCGATCACCGCCGAGGAGGGCCGCAGCGGGTCCGCGCCCGTGAGCTCCATGCCGGGCAGTGCGTGCATTCCGTGGACCTTGCCGTACGTCAGGGACGGCCAGCGGAACTGCCATGCGCCGCCCGGGAGCGGGGCATGGTCCAGGACCACGTGGCCGATCCCCGCCCGCGCCAGGTGGTAGGCGCTGGACAGTCCCGCCTGCCCGGCGCCCACGACCACCACGTCGACCGCCTCGGACATCCCGGCGTGCGCGCTGGTGCCGGCAGGCCGCGTACCGCGTATGACTTCGTTCACGGTTCTACCAACTCGCGGGGGCTGCCGGATCTTCCCCCCCCTTGTCGAGGGGCGCCCCGTCACGGCCGCCGCAGCACCGCCGGGACCGGCCCCGCCGGCTGGAGCGTCAGCCCGGGGAAGACGGGCACCGGCGTGGGGCCGCTGTCCACATGGAACCGCTGGGCCAGCACCGCCAGCACCAGCGCCGCCTCCACCAGGGCGAACCGCGCCCCCAGGCAGGCCCGCGGGCCACCGCCGAACGGGATCCAGGCCTGCTCGGACGCGGCGTGCGCGGCAGCCCCGTCGGCGGACCAGCGCTCCGGGCGGAACGCCTCCGGATCGGGGAACCACCGCTTGTCCCGGTGCATCGACCAAGGGCTGGTCCATACGGTCGTCCCCTCCGTCACGGGCCGCCCGCCGATCGATGCGCCCTCCCCGGCGACCGCCGAGATCAGCCAGACCGGCGGATACACCCGCAGCGCCTCCTTGACCACCTGCCGGGTCCAGGTCAGCCGCTCGTAGTCCTCGTACGTCGGCAGCCGGCCGCCCAGCACCCGGTCCAGCTCCTCCGTCAGCCGGGCCCGCGCCTCGGGCGCACCCGACAGCAGCTGCCAGGCCCAGGTCAGCGTGGTCGACGTGGTCTCGTGGCCGCCGATGTACAGGGTGATCGACTCGTCCCGCAGCTCCTTCTGCGAGAGCGGGGCGCCCTGCTCGTCGCGGGCCGCCAGCAGCCGGCTCAGCAGGTCGTCCCGCTCGGCGCCACCGCTCCGCGAGGCCGCCTCGTGCTCCCGTACGACGTAGGCGATCTCCCGGTCGAGGACCGCCACGGCCCGGCGCATCCGGCGCCGTCCCGGAGTCTGCACCCAAGGCGGCAGGAACAGCGTCAGACCCCGGAATTCGGCGCCCAGCTCCCGCTGCGCCGTGGCCATCGCCGCACTGATCGGGGCCTCGCGGCCGGCGGCGTCGCTGCCGAAGAGGGTGCGCACCGCGATCCGCTGGGTGAGCCCGGCCATCTCCCGGTGCACGTCGATCCGGCCGCCCTCGGCCCAGCCGCGGGCCAGCGCGTCCGCGCACTCCACCATCGTGGCGGCGTACGCGCGCACCTGCCGGGGCCGGACGGCCGGCTGCACCAGGGCCCGCTTGCGGCGCCAGTCCTCACCGGTGGAGACCACGACGCCGTCGCCGAGCAGTTGGTGGAACGCCCAGCCCAACTCCATCGGCTTGAACGTTTTTTCCACAGAGCCGAGCAGCTCGCCGGCGTGCTCCGGCCGGGAGATCAGCACGTTGCGCTGCGGGCCGAGTGCCCACGGCACCCAGTCGCCGTAGTCATCGCGCAACGACTCGAAGAAGGCCAGGGGATCGCGGGCGAAGGCCGGCAGGTTCCCGACGAGGGGCCACCGGCGCGGTCCGCGCTCGGTGCCCGGGGGCAGCAGGGTGGCGGTCACGCCACGCATGGTCGCAGCGCACCGCCCGGCCCGCCAGAGCCCCGCGCGCCGCAACACTTCGGCCTGACGGGCCGGTTGGAGGTCCGGGGCGGGCCGGCAGTCCAGCAGCCCGGCAGCTCGGTGGCCCCTCGGCGGTCCGGAGGCCGGAGGTCCGGTGCCCCGGGCCTGCGGCCCCGCCTCAGGCGGCGCGGCGTGAGGTCCGGTGCCCCGGGCCCTGTGCCCCCGCCTCAGGCGGCGCGGCGGGCGGACAGCCAGGCGTAGGCCGCCTCCGCGCTGAACTCCGGCTGGCCGGACGGGAAGACGAGCTCCGCGGTCGCGAACCCGGGATCGCCGGCCGCCGCCTCCGCGTACGGCACGGCCACGCACGCCATGCCCGCCGCATGGGCGGCCCGCGCACCCGGCGCCGCGTCCTCGACGACCACGCAGTCGGCGGGCCGCACGCCGAGCCGGCGCGCCGCCTCCAGGAAGACGTCCGGCGCCGGCTTGCCGTGCGCGACCTCCTCGGCGGAGACCGCCGTGGTCAGCAGCGCGTCCAGCCCCGTCCCGGCCAGCACCGCCTCGATCGCCTCGCGCGAGGACCCCGACGCCACCGCCATCGGCACCCCCTCCGCGAACAGCCGCTCCACGAACTTCCGCATCTGCGGAAACACCTCGGTGCCACCGCGGGCCAGCTCCAGGTACGCCGCGTTCTGCTCGGCCAGCAGCTGCTCCACCGGCGCCGGGATGCCGTACCGGTCCTTGAGGATCTCCAGCGTCTCCAGGGTGCCGATGCCGATGAAGCGGGAGTGCTGCTCCCACGTGAAACCGTGGACGCCGTGGCGCTCCAGGGTGCGCCGCCCGGACTCGTAGTAGTTCGGCTCGCTGTCCACGAGGGTGCCGTCGAGATCGAATATGACGGAGATCATCCGCTGCGCCCGTCCTGCCGGTCCTGAAGTACGTGCTGTACGGGCCCGTGCCCGCCCCGGCCATCTTGCCAGGACGCGCGCTCGTCAGGAGGTGCGCGCCGCCCGTCCCACGGACTCCACCAGGGGCAGCAGCCGGTGCGCCACCCGCTCGCGCAGCGCCACCTCGGTCCGCGTGCGGACCACGCCCGGAAACCGGATCAGCCGCTGGATCACGTCCTCCAGGTGCGCGTTGTCCCGGGCCGCCACCCGGGTCAGCAGGTCACCGCCGCCGGTGATCGAGAACGCCTCGATGATCTCGGGCACGGCCGCCAGCGCATCGCCGACCTCGTCCAGGTAGCCCTGCGTCACCTCGATGTGCACGAAGGCCAGGACCGGGTGGCCGAGCGCGGCGGGGGAGATCACGGGGCCCGTCCCGGTGATCACACCGGTGCGCTCCAGCCGGTCGAGGCGGGCCTGCAGGGTGCCGCGCGCCACTCCGAGGATCCGGGCGTACTCGCGGACGCTGGTGCGCGGCTGCTCGATCAGCAGGCGCAGAATCCGGGTGTCGAGCTCGTCCACCGCCATGCCGCGACTGTACCAATGGCCCAGTGGCCGGGCGTCGCGCCGGGATGCGCGCAGGCGGCCGCGGTGCATCCGGGACCGGCCGTCCGACCGAATCCCTGTCGAGGAGCATCCCCACCGGGGAGCACGAAGAGCGGAGCGCGAACCATGACCGGTCTGCACTGCCTGGTCACCGGGGCCACCGGCTACATCGGCGGCCGGCTGGTGCCCGAGCTGCTGGCCGCCGGCCACCGCGTCCGGTGCCTGGCCCGTTCGCCGGAGAAGCTGCGCGACCACCCGTGGGCCGGACGGACCGAGACGGTCCGCGGCGACGTCGGCGATGCCGCGGACGTGGCCGCGGCCCTGGAGGGCATCGACGTCGCCTACTACCTCGTCCACGCCCTCGGTGCGGGCTCCGGGTTCGAGGAACGCGACCGCGCCGCCGCCCGCGTCTTCGCCGAGCAGGCCCGCGCGGCCGGCGTCCGCCGCATCGTCTACCTCGGCGGCCTCACCCCGGCCGGGATCCCGCTGCGCGAGCTGTCCCCGCACCTGCGCTCGCGCGCCGAGGTCGGCCGGATCCTGCTCGCCTCCGGCGTGCCGACCACCGTGCTGCGCGCCGCCGTCATCATCGGCTCCGGCTCGGCCTCCTTCGAGATGCTGCGCTACCTGACCGAGCGGCTGCCCGTCATGGTGACCCCGAGCTGGGTCGGCACCCGCGTCCAGCCCGTCGCCGTCCGCGACGTGCTGCGCTACCTCGTCGGCAGCGCCGCCATGCCGCCCGAGGTCAGCCGGGCCTTCGACATCGGCGGCCCCGACGTGGTCACGTACGAGGAGATGATGCGCCGCTACGCGGCCGTCGCCCAGCTGCCCCCGCGGCTCATCCTGCGCGTCCCGATGCTGACCCCGGGGCTGTCCAGCCACTGGATCGGCCTCGTCACCCCCGTCCCGCGGGCCCTGGCCCGGCCGCTCGCCGAGTCGCTGCGCCACGAGGTGGTGTGCGCCGAGCACGACATCGCCGACCACGTTCCCGACCCGCCGGGCGCCCCGATCGGCTTCGACGAGGCGCTGTCGCTCGCCCTGCAACGGGTGCGGGAGGCTCAGGTGGCCACCCGCTGGTCCTCCGCCGCCGTGCCCGGCGCGCCGAGCGACCCGCTGCCCACCGACCCCGACTGGGCGGGCGGCAGCCTCTACACCGACCGGCGGGAGCGCACCGTGGACGCCTCTCCCGCCGCCCTGTGGCGGGTGGTGGAGGGCATCGGCGGCGAGAACGGCTGGTACTCCTTCCCCCTGGCCTGGGCCGTACGGGGCTGGCTGGACCGGCTCGTCGGCGGGGTCGGCATCCGCCGCGGGCGGCGCGACGCCGCCCGGCTGCGGGTGGGGGACTCCCTGGACTTCTGGCGGGTGGAAGAGATCGAGGCGGGCCGGCTGCTGCGGCTGCGCGCCGAGATGCGGCTGCCGGGGCTCGCATGGCTGGAGATGTACGCGGAGCCCGCACCGCCCGCTGCAGGCGGCGGGCCGACGCCGCGGGCCCGCTACCGGCAGCGGGCCCTGTTCCACCCGCACGGGCTGCTCGGGCACCTCTACTGGTGGAGCGTCTCGCCCTTCCACGCCGTGGTCTTCGGCGGCATGGCCCGCAACATCGCCCGCGCCGCGTGCCGGCTGCAGGAGCGGACCGGCGGCGCGACCGGTGCATCCACGGGGCCCGCACCGGCCGAAGTACCGGACGAGAGCGGCCGTCCACCCGAGCCCGGACGGCCCTGACCCGCCCACTGACCCGCCCGGCCCCCGGCCCGCCCACTGCCCGGGGCGGACCCGGACCCGGACCCTTCACCCTGACCGGAGCGAGACCCATGAACGTCGCGGTGGTCCTCTACACCTCCGACCTGCGCCTGCACGACCACCCCCCGCTGCGCGCCGCGCTGTCCTCGTGCGACCGGGTGGTCCCGCTCTTCGTCCGCGACCGCGCCGTCGACGCCGCCGGCTTCGCCGCACCCAACCGGCTGGCCTTCCTCGCCGACTGCCTCGCCGACCTCGACGCCGCCCTGCGCGAGCGCGGCGGCCGCCTGGTCCTGCGCTCCGGCGACACCGCCGCCGAGGTCTGCCGACTGGCCCGGGAGTGCGACGCCGACGAGGTCCACATGGCGGCCGGCGTCAGCGGCTTCGCCCACGCCCGCGAGGAGCGGCTGCGCGCCGCCCTCGAAGCGGAGGGCCGCCGGCTCTACGTGCACGACGCGGTGGCCACCGTTGCCGCCCCCGGCGTCGTCCTCCCGGCCGGCTCCGACCACTTCGCCGTGTTCACCCCCTACTTCCGCCGCTGGGCCGAGCTCGCGCCGCGGCCCGCCCTGCCCGCCCCGCGCGCCGTGCGCGTGCCCGAGGGCCTCGGTTCGGAGCCGCTGCCCCGGCGCGGCGCCGTCACGGGCGTCTCCCCGGGCCTCGCGACCGGCGGCGAGCGCGAGGCCCGTACGCTCCTGGCGCGCTGGCTGCGCGCCGGCCTGTCCCGTTACGCCGACGCCCACGACGACCTGGCCGGCGACGCCACCTCCCGGCTCTCCCCGCACCTGCACTTCGGCACGCTCTCGCCCACCGAGGCCGTCCACCGCGCCCGCGCCGCCGGCGGGCCCGGCGCCGAGGCCTTCGTCCGGCAGCTGTGCTGGCGCGACTTCCACCACCAGGTGCTTGCCGCCCGCCCCGACAGCGCGACCCACGACTACCGCGGCCGCGGGGACCACTGGCGCACCGGCCCGGCCGCGCAGGAGGACACCGAGGCCTGGAAACAGGGCCGCACCGGCTACCCGGTGGTCGACGCGGCCATGCGCCAGCTGCGGCACGAGGGCTGGATGCACAACCGGGGCCGGCTGCTCGCCGCGAGCTTCCTGACCAAGACCCTGTACGTGGACTGGCGGATCGGGGCCCGCCACTTCCTCGAGCTCCTGGTCGACGGCGACCTCGCCAACAACCAGCTCAACTGGCAGTGGGTGGCCGGCACCGGCACCGACACCCGGCCCAACCGGGTCCTGAACCCTGTGCGGCAGGGCCTCCGCTTCGACCCGGACGGCCGCTACGTGCACCGCTGGGTCCCCGAGCTTGCCGGCCTCGATGGCCCCCACCTGCACGAACCCTGGCGCCTGCCCACCCCGGACCGGGCCCGCTACACCTATCCGAACCCCGTGGTGGACCTCCCCACCGCCCTCGCCCGCTTCCGCCGCGAACGTGGCACGGACTGACCCCGGGCCACCGGCCGGGCCGTATCGTGAGCGGGTGGACAGCGTGCACAACGTGCCCCCTTCCCCTTCCCCACGCCCGGACCCCCCGAAGACGCCGGCTCCGCAGGGGCTGCCCGCCGCCGCGTTGAGCACCGGCGCCGTCGCCCGCCGGCTCGGGGTGTCCCCGACCACCGTCCGCTCCTGGGAGCGGCGGTACGCCATCGGTCCGGCCCACCGCGAGGACGGCCGGCACCGCCGCTGGACCCCGCAGGACATCGCCCGCCTGGAGCTGATGTGCCGGCTCACGGCGCAGGGCGTCCCACCGGCCGAGGCGGCCCGTACCGCACGCGGCGGAGCCGACGGCCCGGCCGCGGCGCGTACCGAGCCGTCGGACGCCCCAGCCGACCGCTCCGGGGGGCCCGGCAGCGGACTGCCGCTGGGCGCGGTCCGCCCGGAATGCCGCGGCCTGTCCCGAGCCGCCGTACGCCTGGACGCACCGGCCGTGGGCGAGCTGTTGGAGGCGGCCCTGGCCGACCACGGCCTGGTCGCGGCCTGGGAGGAGGTCATCGCGCCGACCCTGCACGCGGTGGGCCGCAAATGGGCCACCGCCGGGGAGCGGTACGTGGAGGTCGAGCACCTGCTGTCCTGGCACGTCTCCGCCGTCCTGCACCGGATCCGGCCCCGGCCCGAGCCCCCGCACGTCCCGCCGGTGCTGCTGGCGTGCGTGCCCGGCGAGCAGCACAGCCTGCCCATCGAGGCGTTGACCGCTGCGCTCGGCGAACGGGGCGTGGCCACCCGGATGTTCGGCGCGGCTCTGCCCGCCGGGGCCCTGCACGATGCCGTACGACGTACCGGTCCGCGCGCGGTCGTCCTGTGGGCGCAGTCCCGTACGACCGCCGACCGCGCCCTGGCCCGCTCGGTCGCGGGCATCGAGTGGGGCCTGCGCGGCGCCCGCGGCCATTCGGCGCTGCTGCTGGCCGGACCCGGCTGGGCCGGCGGCACGCCGCTGCCGCGCACCGAACGGCTGCACGGGCTGAGCCAGGCCCTCGCGGTCATCGACCCGCGGGCGCCTGCTCCGGCAGGGTCCGGCGCAGCCGGCCCAGGGCCCTTCGCATATGGCTCTTGACGGTGCCCAGCGGCAGCCCGGTGCGGTCGGAGATCTCCGCCTGCGTCAGGTCGGCGTAGAACGCCAGGTGCAGCACCCGCCGCTGCGCCGACGGCAGCCGGGCGAGCTCGGACAGGAGCAGCACCCGGTCCACGGCCTGCTCCGCCTCCGGCAGCGGCGCCGCCCCGGGGCACCCGCCCGCCTGCACCACGATGCGGGCGGCGGCCTCGGCCGCCAGGGCGCGCCGGGTCCGCGCCCGGAGCGCGTCGGCCACCTTGTGGCGGGTGATCCCGGTCAGCCAGGCCCCGAACCCGCCCGGCCCGGGCCGGTAGCGGCCGCGGCCCCGCCAGGCGGCGAGGAAGACCTGCTGCGTGACGTCCTCGGCCTCCCGATCGTCGCCCAGGGCCCGCTGCGCGAGCGCTTGGACGAGGGGCCGCCACCGCCGGTACACGGCCTCCACGCACCGCTCCTCACCCGCCACGAACCCGGCGGCCACCCGCTCCTCGGCCGCCACGAACCCGACGCCGACCCACTCCTCGCCCGGGCCACCGCCCCTGAGCTCACCCATGCTCCGAGCCTCGCGACCCCGGCGCGGCCGCAGCCAGTCGCACCGTTTCCGCATCGTTTTGGGCCCAGCCACCGCCACCGCCGCGGGCCGTGGGCGTGGCCCGCGGTGGTGAAGGGGGCGGAGGGTTATCGTCCGGAGGGTGAGTGACCTGCTGCTGGTGAGGCACGGCGAGACGGCCTGGAGCGCCACCGGGCGGCACACCGGCCGCACCGACGTCCCGCTCGCGCCCGCCGGGGTCGAGCAGGCCATCTCGCTCGCCCCGTTCTTCCGCGAGCTCGCACCCGCACCCGCCCTGGTACTGACCAGCCCGCTGCGCCGCGCGGTCGCCACCGCGGAGCTCGCCGGGCTCACCGGCGGCATCGCCGACCCCGACCTCTGCGAATGGGACTACGGCGCCTACGAAGGCGTCACCACCGCCGAGATCCGCCGCACCCGCCCCGACTGGTCGCTGTGGACCGACGGCGTCCCGCCCGGCGACGGCGACCATCCCGGGGAGGACGCCGCCCACGTGGGCGCCCGGGCCGACCGTGCCCTGGCCCGGGTGGCCCCGGCCCTCGCGGGGGACGGCGGCAGCGCCGTCCTCGTCGCCCACGGCCACTTCCTGCGCGTGCTCACGGCCCGCTACCTCCGGCTTCCGCCCCAGGACGGCCGGCTCTTCCTCCTGCGCACCGGCACGGTCAGCGTGCTGTCCACCGAGCACGGCCTCCCGGTGATCGCGGGATGGAACATCCGCCCCTGACGGCGTCGCCGACCCCGACCTGCCTCCTTTCCGGCCCCCGCCGCGCAGGCTGGTCCGTTGGCCCGGGCCTGGCCGAAGAGGAGCACCACTGAGTGGGCCATTGGCCCAGCGGTCGGCGGCCGGGTTGAGCCACTGGGCCCCCGAATGGTTATCTGTGGTGTATCCATGTACTTACGGCACCGCGCGGTGCCGGGCGGCAACGAGGCCGTCCCGGAGCGCGGTGCCTTCGCCGTGCCCGCCCGCCGCCCACCACCCCCGGGCGGACGCCGGGCCCGGCGCGCACCACCTTGAGGGGGGCGGCACACCGCCGTGAAGAGGATGTTCGTGGCTCCGGATCCGGGGCGTCTGAGACTGCGCAACTCGCTGCGGGCCGTGATCGGCGTCGCCCTCGCCGTGGCGGTGGCCGAACTGTGCGGCCTCTCCCTCACGGCGTCGATCACCGGCGGCCTGGCGGCCCTGCTCGCCCTGTTCACCGTGCTCGACCCCACGGTCGGCGCCCAGCGCGCCACGACCGCCCTGCTGCCCGTCGCCGGCTTCCCCGTCCTGGCGCTGGCCACCACCCTGCACGACATGCCGCACGCCCGCGACGCCGCGTTCCTCGCCGTCGTGTTCGCCGGCGTCTACGCCCGCCGCTGGGGGCCGCGCGGGCACGCGCTCGGCATCTTCGGCTTCATGATGTTCTTCGTCACGCAGTTCCTGCACGCCGTCCCAGAGCAGCTGCCCGAGCTGTACGCCGCCGTCGGACTCGCGCTGCTCGCCTCCGGCGCCGCCCGGTTCCTGCTGTGGCCCATCGAGCTGCGGACCCCGCCGCCCGCCGCCCCGCCCGCGCTGCCCGGAACCGGGCTGGCCCGGCCGACCACGCGGCAGGCCTTCCAGGCCACCGTCGCCTGCGGATTCGCGCTCGCCATCGGCCAGGCCCTCTCCGAGGACCGCTGGTACTGGGCCGTCGGCACCGCCTGGTGGATCTTCGTCAACACCGCCTCCCGCGGCGAGACCCTCGTCCGCGGCTTCCGCCGCGTCCTCGGCACCGTCATCGGCATCGCCGCCGGCCTGCTGATCGCCGTACCGCTGCACGGCGCGCCCACCCCGACCGCCGCGCTCGTCGCCGTGTGCGTCTTCGGGATCTTCTATACCGCGGCGCCGTCCTACTCCTGGATGATGTTCTTCGTCACGGTCATGGCAGGGCTGCTGTACGGGCTCCTCGGCGTCCTGCACCCCGGCCTGCTGCTCCTGCGCTTCCAGGAGACCGCCATCGGCGCCCTCGGCGCCGGGCTCGCCGTGGTCCTCGTCCTCCCCGTGACCACGCACGCCGCCAACGACGCCTGGATCCAGCGCGCCCTGCACTGCGTACGCGCCGCCACCGCGGCCGCCCTCGACCGCCTCGCCGGAGACCCCGAGGCCGACCCCGCCCCGCACGCCGCCGAGCTCGAACTGCTGCTGGGCCGCGCCCGGACGGCCCTCGCGCCGCTCGTCCACCCGCTGAGCCCGCTGCGCGCCCGCAAGGCCCGGGCCCGGCAGGTCCTCGCCCTGCTGGACGACTGCGCGCGGGAGGTGCGCGGGCTGGTGGCCGTCGCCGCCGACCCGCAGGCCTCCCACGACGCCCGCCTCGCCGCCGCGTGCTGGCGCGTCGAGGCGGCGGTGGAGGCGCTCACGGCCCCGGTGGCGGCGGCCCGGGCCGGTGCCGGTGCCGGTGCCGGCTCCGTGGTGCCCGCCCGTCCGCGGCCCCCCGCTGCCGGTGCCGCAGCCGAGGGCGTACCGGCGCTGGAGCACCTGCACGGTCTCGAGCACGCCCTCGTGGCGCTGCACGCCCCGTTGCGCACCGACCCGCGGTCCCCGCTCGTCATCACTGCCTGACGGCCTGACCGAAAGCCGCGCCCCGGGGAACCGGTCGGTCGTAAGGTCGGCGCCATGGACATCACGTACCGCACGGCGCGCCCGGAGGACGCGGAGGGCATCGCGCGGCTCGACGGCTCGTTCACCACGCACACCGTGTTCGAGGTGGCCGGCGGGGAGGCCGGCTTCACGGTGCGCGAGGTGCCGGTCGACCCGCCCGTGCGCAAGGTGTTCCCCGACGACACGGACCAGGCCGAGGACGACGCCGCCCACGCCCCGGACGCGGTGGGCGGGCCGGCGGAGGGCGACGAGCGGGTCTTCGTCGCCCTCGACGGGGAGGCGGTGTGCGGGTTCGCCGCGGTCACCTACGCTGCGTGGAACCGCCGCGTCACCATCGACGACATCGAGGTCTCGCCGGCCCACCGCGGCCGCGGCATCGGCCGGACCCTCATGGAGCACGCCGCCGCCTTCGCCCGCGAACGGGGCGCCGCTCACCTGTGGTTGGAGGTCAGCACGGTCAACGCCCCCGCCGTGCACGCCTACCGGTCCATGGGATTCGCCCTCTGCGGACTCGACACCGCCCTGTACGACGGCACCGCCTCGGCGGGGGAGCAGGCGCTGTTCATGAGCCGGCCGTGCCCCTGAGATGCCCTACGCCGCGGATCCTACGCCGCGCCGGACGGGCCCGCAGGGCGATGGCTCGAAGATCACTCGGTGGAGTGTTCCGAGTTCTCGCACCCTCACGCGACTGACCTGCGGCATGTACAACGGGTGATTGTTCACCGCACATTCATCCGGCACGTACAGGGTGGATCTGTCCGGACAGGGGGTAACCGCCCGGGATGGAAATACTTCAAGAGCGCTCGACCACCGACCAAGTGTGGCAGGCGGCGGAGGAGTTCATCCGACTCTTCCATCGGGAGATTCCGCAGGCAGGCGATCCGCAGGCCCGACTCGCCGCGGTGCGGGCCGAGATCGCGGAGACCGGCACCTACCGGCACACCCCGCAGGAGCTGGCCCATGGGGCCCGAGTCGCCTGGCGCAACAGCAACCGCTGCATAGGCCGCCTGTACTGGAACTCGCTGCGGGTGCGCGACCGCCGCGAACTGACCGACGCCGACGAGATCGCCGACGAGTGCTTCCAGCACCTGCGCGAGGCGACCAACGGCGGCAAGGTCAGACCCACGATCACGGTCTTCGCGCCGGACACCCCGGACCGCCCGGGCCCGCTGATCTGGAGCGAGCAGCTCGTCCGCTACGCGGGCTACGGCGACCACCCCTCGATCACCGTCGGGGACGCCCGCAACGCCCCGCTCACGAGTGCGCTGCTCGCCCTGGGCTGGAGCGGCGGCGCCGGAACGCCCTTCGACCTGCTCCCGCTGGTGGTCCAGGGGGTCGACGACAAACCCCGCTGGTTCGACACCCCTGCGGACGCCGTGCTGGAGGTGCCGATCGAGCATCCCGACGATCCCGGCTGGGCGGACTGGGGGCTGCGCTGGCACGCGGTTCCGGCCATCTCCAACATGTGCCTGGAGATCGGCGGCATCCACTACCCGGCCGCGCCCTTCAACGGCTGGTACATGGGGACCGAGATCGGCGCCCGCAACCTCGCGGACACCGACCGGTACAACCTGCTGCCCGCCGTGGCCCGGCGCCTCGGCCTCGAGACCTCGAGCGACCGCTCGCTGTGGAAGGACCGCGCGCTGGTCGAGCTCAACCGGGCCGTGCTGCACTCCTTCGACCGGGCCGGCGTCACGATCGCCGACCACCACAGCGAGTCCCGCCGGTTCCTGACCCACATGGCGCGCGAGGAGGGCAAGGGGCGCGAGGTCGGCGCGGACTGGTCGTGGATCGTGCCGCCGATCTCGGGTGCTGCGACGCCGGTCTTCCACCGCACGTACGACGACCGGCCGAGCTCCACGACGTACGTGCACCATGCGGGCGCGCAGGAGCGGGCCCGGGGCCGAGATCTGGTCTAGACGGTCGAGGCCGTCGAGATGGTCTAGACCTTCTGTTACCGTCGGCTCCGGACGGACCGGTCCGTGTACGGAGAGCGGGGGAGAGGGGTCGTCATGGGCGGCGGTGGCGGTACAGGGGGAACGGGAGGCGTTGCCGAGGGTATGGGCGGGGCGAGCGGTGCGGGTGGGGCTGCCGGTGACCGTGCGGGCCTCGTGTACATCGGCTCGTTCACCTCGGCCGGCGGGCGCGGTATCACCACCGCGGCCGTGGACCCCGTGACCGGGGCCCTCACCCCGCTCTCGGCCACCGACGCGCTCGCCGACCCCTCCTACCTCGCCCTCCACCGGGACACCGGCGTGCTGTACGCCGTGAGCGAGACCGAGCAGGGTGCGGCCGGTGCCTTCCGGCCCACTCCGGACGGCCTCACCGCCCTCGGACCCGCCGTCCGCGTGGGCGGCTCGGGCCCGACGCACCTCAGCGTGGCCGGGCGCCGGCTGCTGACCGCCAACTACACCTCCGGCAGTGTCAGCAGCCTTGCCCTCGACGCCGACGGCCGACTGTGCGGGCCCGCCGCCGTCCTCGCGCACCGGGGCGGCGGACCCGACCCGAGCCGCCAGGAGCGCCCGCACGCCCACCAGGTGCTGTCCGACCCGAGCGGCCGCTGGGTGCTGAGCGTCGACCTCGGCACCGACTCCGTACGGGTGTGCGCCGCGGACCCCGCCACCGGGTCGCTGCGCCTGCAGGGGGAGACGGCGCTGCGCGCCGGGACGGGGCCGCGGCACCTCGCCTTCCACCCGGAGGGCGAGGTGCTGTATGTCGTGCACGAGCTGGAGCCGCAGCTGACCGTCTGCCGCTGGCATCCGGGCGCGGGGCGGGTGGAGGCGGGTGCGGAGGTTCCGATCCCCTCGGAGGCGAGTCCCGGGGGTGGCGGCACCCAGGGGGTACGGGCCTACCCGTCGGCCGTCGTGGCCTCGCCGGACGGGCGCTTCGTGTGGGTCGCGGTGCGCGGAACCGACGTCATCGCCGCCTTCTCGCTCGCCGACGGGCCCGAGCGGCCCCGGCCCACGGCCGGCGTGCCGTGCGGCGGGAGCTGGCCCCGGGACCTGGCCGTCGACCCGGCGGGGCGCCGGCTGTACGCGGCGAACGAGCGCTCCGGGGACGTCAGCTGGTTCGACGTGGACCCGCTGACCGGGCGGCCGCAGCCGGCCGGCTCGGTGGCGGTGCCGGCGGCGACCTGTGTGGTCTTCGGGTGAGGGTGAGGGCGCGGGTGACGGTCCGCGCGGGTGCCGGGGCTGGGCCCGATCACGCGCGAGGGCCCGCACCCCCGTGGTGGGGTGCGGGCCTTGGTGCTGCCGGGGTGCTGCGGCCCGGGCTCAGCGGGCCGGAGTGCCCTGGTTGATACCGAGAGCCGCCGCGTACTGCGTGACGACGAGCTTGCCGAGTGCCGAGTAGGCGCCCAGCACCTCGGCGACCGCGCAGTCGGCCTCCTTGGCGGCGGTGTCCAGCAGGCCTTCGGCCGCTTCCGGGCCGATCAGGTACGGGGCGAGCGCGAGCTGCGTGGAGCCTTCGGCGCGCAGCTGCTCGGCGACCCCGGCCACCGAGCCCTCCTGGTCCAGGGCGGCGGCCTTGACCGGCACCGCGAGGCGGGCGGCCAGCAGCATGCCGGTGACCCCGGCGACCTGGACGGCCTCCTCGCCGCCGGTGGTGGCCACGATGATGCCGTCGGCGGCGGTGGTCACGGTGAAGAGCCGGGCGCGGTCGGCACGGGCCAGGCCCGCCTCCGACAGGCGCACGTGCAGGCCCTCGGCCAGCAGCGGGTGCGGGCCGAGCACCTCGGCCAGCTCGACGGCGGCCGAGGAGTCCATCACGGCCTGGCGGATCCGGCGCAGCAGGTCGGCGTCCGGGCCGGCCAGCAGCGGCACGACCACGGCGTCCGGGCCGGTCGGCTCGGGCACCTCGTGGCCGGCGGCGCGGGCGAACTCGGCGCGCGCGACGCGCTCGGCCGCGATGGCGCTCAGCGTGGTGGACAGGGCCGGGAACTCGGCACCCTCCTCGTCGCTGCCCTCGAGGAAGCCGATACGGGCTTCCAGGCCGGGCAGCTCGGAGCGGCCGATGCTGATGATCTCTTCCGCGAGACCCCGCGAGGCGGCCGAGGGGGTGCCGGGTACGGCGAGCACCAGCGCGGGCGCTCCCTCGGGGGCCACCGCGGGCTCGGGCCGGCGGTGGCGTCCGGTCTGACGGGGTCGCGGCATTCGTACGGGCAGGCCATGTGCGGGCCCAGTGGGGGAGCTCATGGCGCCGCATGCTACTGGCTTATCGGAACCCGGTGTTCGGTCAGGGTCCACTCGGGCGGCATCTGTCCGTATTTATCCGGTGAATGTCGTATACCGTTCAACTGCTTGGGTGGAGTGCTCGTCAACCGCCGGGTTGCATTGCCCCGAGCGCCGGGTCAAAGGGCGGCGGGAAGGCGCCAGTCCACCGGCTGTGCTCCTTGACGCGCCAGCAGGTCGTTCGTCCTGCTGAACGGCCTGGAGCCGAAGAACCCGTTGTCGGCGGACATGGGGGAGGGGTGGACCGACTCCACGGCCGGCAGCTGCCCCAGCAGCGGCCGCAGGTTGCGGGCGTCACGGCCCCACAGGATCGACACCAGCGGCTTGCCGCGCGCCGCGAGCGCCCGGATCGCCTGCTCGGTGACCGCCTCCCAGCCCTTGCCGCGGTGCGCGTTCGGTTTGCGCGGAGCGGTGGTGAGGGAGCGGTTCAGCAGCAGCACGCCCTGGCGGGCCCACGGGGTCAGGTCCCCGTTGGCCGGACGCGGCACGCCGAGGTCGGCGTACAGCTCGCGGAAGATGTTGTCCAGGCTCGGCGGTACGGGCCGGACGTCCGGGGCGACCGAGAAGGACAGGCCCATCGCGTGTCCCGGGGTGGGGTACGGGTCCTGTCCGACGATCAGTACCTTCACCTCGTCGAAGGGCTGCTGGAACGCCCGTAGGACGTTGGCCCCGGCGGGTAGGTACGTTCTGCCCGCCGCGATCTCGGCGCGCAGGAAGTCGCCCATCGCGGCGACCTGCGCCGCCACCGGCTCCAGAGCCCGGGCCCAGCCCGGCTCGACGATTTCGTTCAACGGTCGTGCTGCCACGGGGAGTCACTCTACTGGCCCACACTGTCAGCGCTGTCACACCGTCACTCCGTACCGCCTCGTGGTGTGCTGCGACCTCAGTCGGTGGCCCCGTTGAGCACCGCCGCCCGGACGCACAGGACGTCCGGCAGGTGCTCCGCCAGGAGTTCCCAGGTGTCCCCGTCGTCCCGGCTGGCGTACAGCTCGCCGTTGCGGTTGCCGAAGTAGATGCCCGCCGGGTCGGCGTCGTCCGTGCAGAGGGCGTCGCGCAGCACCGTCCCGTAGTGGTCGGCCGTCGGCAGCCCGTGGGTGAGCGGCTCCCAGGTGGTTCCCGCGTCCCGGGTGCGGAAGATGCGGCACCGGTGCTCCGCGGGGACCCGGTCGGAGTCGGCGTTGAGGGGGAAGACGTAGGCGGTGTCCGGGCGGTGCGGGTGTGCGGCCACGGCGAAGCCGAAGTCGGACGGCAGCCCGCCGCCGATGTCGGTCCACTGACCGCCGGCGTCGTCGCTGCGGTACACGCCCCAGTGGTTCTGCAGGTACAGCCGGTCGCGGTTCCCGGCATCCCGGGCGATCTTGTGCACGCACTGGCCGAATTCCGGCTGCGGGTCCGGTAGGAACACCGCCGAGACGCCCCGGTTGGCCGGGGTCCAGCTGGCGCCGCCGTCCCGGGTGCGGAAGACCCCGGCGGTGGACACCGCCACCGTCACCGCATCGGGGTCCGACGGGTCGGTCAGCACCGTGTGCAGGCCCTCACCGCCGCCGCCGGGCACCCAGGCGCTCCGGGTCGGGTGCTCCCACAGGGTGCGGACCAGCTCGAAGGACACCCCGCGGTCCGTCGAGCGGAACAGCGCGGCCGGCTCCGTCCCCGCGTAGACCACGTCGGGGGCCTCGGGGCCGGCCGGATGCAGCTGCCAGACCCGCTCCAGCGAGGCGCCGGTGTCCTTGGGGAAGCGCACCGCGGGCTCGGCGGGCTCCTGCCAGGTCGCGCCCAGGTCGTCGGAGGTGAAGACCGACGGGCCCCAGTGCGAGCTGTCCCCGCCGACGAGCAGCCGGGGGGTCGGGCCGCGGCGGTCGATCGCCACTGCGTAGACGGCTTGGGCGTTGAAGTGCGGGCCTTCGAATGCCCAGGGGGCGGGGCTGTTGGGCCGGTCCGTCGTGTTCGTGCTTCTGCGTGCGATGAACAGGCCTTTGCGTGTTCCTGCGAGGAGCAACACCTCTGGCATGTCGAGACCTCCGGACTTCGTCGTACGTCCAGGTTCGTTCTGGTGCGTTCCGGCCAGTCTGCACCCGGTTGGCCGTCCCGGCTTGGCGGCTGGCCCGGCGGCTTTCCGGCTGATCGCCGTCGATCAGCGGAGTGCGTGAAAAGTGTGGCTACTTGATCGTAGGAGGGTGAAAGGGGTTGACTTCAGCCTCTGCCACTGCACGCGAGAGGCACTACGTGGCCACAGAGCACCTCTCCCCGCTCGACCTCGCCTTCTGGCGGATCGAATCCGCTGACCATCCCATGCATCTCGGGGCACTGGCGGTTTTCGACGCCTCCGCTTTCGACGCCTCTGCTTTCGATGCTTCCGCCGTCGATGCCGCCTCCATGGCCGCTCGGCTTCTCGCCGCCCGCTGTGCCCAGGTGCCGGGCCTGCGGCGTCGGATCCACGATGTGCTGGTGCCGGTCGGCGCGGCCGCCTGGGCGGCCGACGAGGATTTCGATGCGGCGCGGCACGTGTTCCTCGTCCGTACGTCCGACCCGCGGGCCGCTGCCGGCCCGCTGATGGCACGTCCCCTGGCCCGGGACCGGCCGCCCTGGGAGGCGCACGTCCTGGCCGGTCCCGACCCGCGATCGTTCGCGGTGCTGTTCAAGTTCCACCACGCCCTCGCCGACGGGCTCGCTGCCCTCGCGCTCGCGGCCTCGCTGTTCGACGAGGGGCCGCCCGTACGGGGCCCTGCGCGGCCGCTGCCCGAACCGCCGGCCGCCGGCTCCCGCCTGCGCAGCCTTCCCGGAGTGCTGGCCGCCCGGCTCCAGGGTGTCGGGCAGGCGCTGGAGATCGGTGCCGCCATGGCGCGGTCGGGTCTCCCGCTCGCCGTCCCGTCGGCCCTGACCGCGGTCGCCGGCGGGACCGGGACGCGGGCGGTCGCCGGCCTCGCCCTGGATCTGGACGACGTGAACCGCATCCGCAAGGTCGCCGGGGGCACCGTCAACGACGTGCTGATCACCCTCGTCGCGGGGGCCCTGCGGCGGTGGCTGGCGGGCCGCGGTGACGCCGTGCCCGAGGGGCCCGGCCCGCGGGCGCTGATACCGGTATCCCGCCGCAGACCCGGCGCCGGCGCGAAGTACGGCAACCGGCTCTCCGGCTATCTGCTGCGGCTCCCGATCGAGGAGCCCGACCCGTTGCGGAGGCTGGAGCGGGTGCGGACCGGCATGGACCGCAACAAGGAGGTGGGGCCTGCGCGGGGAGCCGGCGCAGTCGCCCTGCTCGCCGACCACGTCCACCCGCTCGGGCACCGCCTCGGCGGCCCGCTCGTGGCCCAGTCGGCCCGGCTGCTCTTCGACATCCTGGTCACCAGCGTCCCGCTGCCGGGCTTCACCTTCACGCTCGGCGGCAGCCGGGTCCGGGAGGTCTACCCGCTGGCTCCGCTGGCCCGCGGGCACGCGCTGGCGGTGGCCGTGTCCACGTACAAGGACACCGTTCACTACGGGCTGGTCGCCGATGCGGGCGCCGTGCCGGATCTGGGTGCGCTGGTGGAGGCGCTGCGGGTGGAGCTGGAGGAGTTGGTGGAGGAGGTGTCGTAGGGGCTCCGGGCCGGAAGCGTGTTGCGGGCCGGCCGGGGCCTCATATCAGGGGCCGTGGTGGGTGGCCCCCGATGCGGTCAACAGGCCCGGCCAGTCGGGGATCTTGACCGAGCGGCGGCCCAGGGAGCGGCCGAGGGCGGCTTCCGCGGTTTCGATGGCCAGCCAGCCCGGCCATTCGACC
This sequence comes from Streptomyces sp. NPDC046876, assembly GCF_040645035.1. NCBI lineage: Bacteria > Bacillati > Actinomycetota > Actinomycetes > Kitasatosporales > Streptomycetaceae > Streptomyces > Streptomyces sp. NPDC046876. The sequence goes on from NZ_JBEYXK010000010.1 coordinate 135,669, forward strand.
GGGTGGAGGCCTGCGGAGCGCAGGGCGTCGAGGGGGTCGTCCGGGAGGTTGCGGCGGGCGAGGGCGGGGGCGTCCTGGAGGAGGGAGGAGGCCGTTTCCTTTGCGCAGGGGCGGTTGGTGCCGATCACGCCGGTGGGGCCGCGCTTGATCCAGCCCGCCACGTATTCGCCGACCGAGGCACGGCCGTCGCGCAGGACGCGGCCTGCGGCGTGGGGGACGGTGGCGGTGACGGGGTCGAAGGGGAGGCCGGGCAGGGGGACGCCCTGGTAGCCGACCGAGCGGAGGACCAGCTGGGCTTCGATGTCCTCGTGGACGCCGGTGCCGACGACGCCGCCGTGGTCGTCGGGGGCGGTGCGTTCGAAGCGGACGGCTCTGACGTGGCCGTCCGGGCCGCCGAGCAGTTCCACCGGGCGGAGGTAGAAGCGGAGCGTGATGCTGCGGTCCGTGATGGGCGCTGCCGAGGCCCAGGTGCGCAGGACGTCCAGGTTGCGGCGGGCCACCGCGGGGAGGGAGGAGTCGTCGGTGAAGGCCGGGTCGCGGGTGAGTTCGGCGGGGTCGACGTGGGTGGCGACGTGCGGGAGGGTGCCGAGTTCGCGGAGTTCCTTGGTGGTGAACTTGGCCTGTGAGGGGCCGCGGCGGGCGACCATGGTCACCGAGCGGACGCCGCTGTCGGCCAGGGCGCCCAGGGCCGGGTGCGGCATGTCGGTGGGGGCGAGCTCGGGCTCTCCGCGGGCCAGCATGCGGGTCACGTCGACGGCCACGTTGCCTGCGCCGATGACGACCGCCGAGGTGGTCCCCGGGAGGTCGAAGGTTTCGGCGGCGGCGTCCGGGTGGCCGCTGTACCAGGCCACGAAGGCGGTCGCGGAGTGGACCCCCGCCAGGTCCTCGCCCGGGATGCCCAGGGTGCGGTCGCGTGCGGCGCCGACGCAGTAGACCACCGCGTGGTACAGGTCGAGGAGGCGGGCGGTGGAGAGGTTCGGGCCGCCCACCTCGAGATTGCCGAGGAAGCGGATCCTCGTGTCCTCCAGGACGGTGCGCAGGTTGTTCTGGAGCGACTTGATCTTCTCGTGGTCGGGGGCCACCCCGTAGCGCACCAGGCCGTACGGGGCCGGCAGGCGGTCCAGTACGTCGACGCGGACGCCGGGCACCTCGCGCTGCTGGACCAGGGTCTGGGCGGCGTAGACCCCGCTGGGGCCCGAACCGACGACGGCGACACGAAGCACGGCGGAACTCCTCCCGCAGGGATTCCCAGGATGGCACCGGCGCGCGCGGGCGTCAGCCCCGCAGGGCGCATTCGGCTGACTACGAGGGGAACGTCGCCTCCGGCGGGGTGGCCGAGGGCGGTGTGCCCAGGGTCCAGTCGAGGGCATAGCGCTGGAAGAGTTCCGCGCGCAGGCGGGCCGCCGGCATCGGGGCGCCCGGCAGGAGGACCGCCACCACCGCGCCCATCAGCAGCGCGCGCAGGAGGGGGTAGTCGGCGTCCGGGTCCGCCGAGCCGTAACGGGTGACGGTGTCGCGGAGCAGCGCCGCCAGGCGCTGCTGCTCCGGGCACTGGACGAAGCCCTCGGCCTGGAGGATGCCCGCCATGTGCGTCCGCATCAGCAGCGGCTGGTCCCGGGCCAGGCCGAGGATCGCGTCGATGGCACGGGCGAGCCGTTCGCGGCCGTCGTCGGTGCGCGGCTCCCGTTCGAGGGCCGCCTCCAGGGTGAGGTGCATCAGCCGGTGCACGGCCGACTGGAGCAGCTGCCGCTTGCCCGGGAAGTAGTACGAGACCAGGCCGCGGGCGGCGCCCGCCCGGTCGGCGATGTCGCCGAGCGTCGTGGCCTCGTAGCCGCGCTCGGCCACGAGTTCGACGGTGGCCTGGAGCAGCCGCTCCCGGGAACGTCTGCGCAATTCTTCATTGACCGATGCGCTGCGCGGGGACATGCTTGACTCCTGCGTTGACTGGCTGCCAGCCAATATACTCAGCGCACGGGCGCCTGCTCTGCGCGACGCGGGGGATCGCGCAGAGCGGGCCTTGCACACCCTGGGTCAGCGGGTGTCTTTCGGCCGATTCCGGGGCCCTGCGAGGGTGATGGCGAGAACGGCCAAGGCCGCGCCCAGCAGCCAGCCGCCCACCACGTCCGACAGCCAGTGGACACCGAGGAAGATCCGGGTGAGGCCCACCCCGAACACCGAGGCCAGGGCGAGGATCCACGCCGCCAGCCGCCACGGTTTCGGGGCCGACGGGGGCAGCAGCCACAGCAGCAGGGGGCAGACCACCGCCGCCGTCAGCGCGTGGCCCGACGGGTAGGCCGCGTAGCCGGCCGACACGATCGGATCCGGCCAGACCGGGCGGTGCCGGCCCACCAGCGCCTTCATCCCCTGCGACAGCAGCACGGCCGCCACCGCCGTCCCTGCGATCAACACGGCGCGCCGCCGGTCCCCGCGCCACCACAGCCACAGGCAGGCGAGGGCGGCCAGGGCGCGCATCGCCCAGGGGTCCCAGACCCAGTCGGTGAGGACCCGCGCCGCCGAGGTGACCGCCGGATGGCCCACGGCGTCCGCGTGCAGACTCCGCGCGACCGTGACGTCGTACGCGAGGAGGGGCGCCCAGCGGACGACCACGAGGACGGTCACCACGGCCGCGAGCACGGCACAGCCGATACCGGCCCGGAGGAGGTGCCTGCGGTGCATGGCGGAGATCCTCGCACCGCCGGGTCCGTGCGGCGGCGATGCGCCGGGGTGCGGCCGCGTCGCGCCGCCGGTGTGCACGGGCACTCAGGCGAGCGCGGTCAGGCCGGGCACGAGCGCCACGGCCAGCGGGACGGCCGGAAGCAGCGTGGCCAGGGCGGTCAGTCGCAGCCTGCGGCCCGCCGACAGCCGCGGCGGCGCCGACAGCAACCGGCGCACCCGCTCGGGCACATGAGGCTCCGGGGCGGGGGAGGGGCCGAACACCCCGCGGTCCTCGTTCAGGCCGACGAGCGCGAGCGCGACGGTGAGCCGCCCGAACCGGCGCGAGGCCACGTCGTCGGCGGCCAGCTCGACGAGCCGGTGCATCTCCGCGTCGAAGGCGGCGAACACCGGCACCTGCGGGAACCCGCCGGCCAGCGCCCGCGAGCAGTGCAGCAGCCAGTCGTGGCGGGCGGCCGCATGCCCCTGCTCGTGCGCCAGCACGGCATCGAGCTGACTGCCCTTCAGCCGCCCGAGCGCGGCCGTGGTCACCACCAGCTGCGGCGCGGGGCCGGGCAGCCACCACGCGTCGGGCCGCGGCCCCTCCAGGACGACGAGCCGCGCTCCGCCGGCCGGGTCCTCCCCGGGCAGCAGCGGGGCCCGCACCCGCAGCTCGGCGCCCCGCGCCCGCCGCCCCGCCCGGGCCCGCAGCACCTCCCGGGTCAGCCGGAACCCGCTCCACAGCCCGCCGCCCGCCAGCACCAGGGCGGTTCCCGCGGCCCAGGGGCCGCCCGTCGGGCCCAGGGCGTAGGCGTCGACCACCCCGTGCGGTGCGGCGGCGAAGAGCCGGCCCCGCACCGCCAGCCAGGCGGCGGCCGCGCTCAGCAGCATCGACAGCGCGAAGGACAGCAGCACCGCACCCACCACGCACTGCCACACCCACAGGGCCACGACGGGTTCCCGCTCGGGCCACCGGGCCCTGGCCAGCAGGCGCGGGGCGAGCACCGCGGTCACGGCGCCGAGCAGGAGGAGGGCGGCGGGGACCATCATGGCCGCCAGCCTATGAGCGGCGGACCCCTGCGGGTACGGTCCCGGGGGATTGGTGACGCAGGACACGTTTCCTCCCCCTTCACAGGGTGAGCAGCATCGCCAACATCCCCATTCCCATGGCCAGTCGGCACGCCCGGGCGAGCTCGGCCGGGCCCGCCGGGACCGGGAGCGGCGCCGCGCCCGCGACGGGCACCAGGCGGGCCCCGCCGAGCAGGACGTACCCGGCGTAGTAGAGGAGCAGGGCGCCGGTGACGAGCGGCGGCGCCCCGCCGTGCACGTGCCCGTGGCCGCCGGCGCCGGCGCCGGCCCCGGCCCCGGCCCCGGCAAGGGCCATGTAGGCCATCGCCAACGAGCCGACCAGGTGGTGCGCGTGGTGCAGCCCGCCGCGCAGCAGCCACAGCGCGTGCACCGCCGCCCCGCAGAAGACACCCAGCAGGATCTGCGGCCCCCACGGCCCGATCCCCGACGGCGCGGCCATCGCCGCCATCCCCAGGCCCATCAGCCCCTCGCCCGCCGCCGCACCGTCCGCCGCCCGGCCCGCTCTGCGCACCCGGCCCAGGCAGTACGCGCCGCTCACTGCGCACAACACCACCAACAGCCAAGCGGGGAGGGCGGCGGAAGAGGACAGCGCTGGACCGTGCACGGCGGAACCCCCCGGTTCGTCGGCGTCACGGAACAGATGCCCGCGCCCGCAGGCCCGCACGCCGCACGGGGTTAGGCTGTCCGTGCCGCACCGGGCACGTCATATGCCACTCAGCAGCGCAGCACGGCGCAGAGAGATACGGAGCCACCCATGTCGACAGCCCAGCCCAGCGCACTGGAGTTCCGCACCGCCGTGGAGGCGGACGTCCCGGAACTCGTGACGCTCGTCGAGTCGGCGTACCGGGGGGACGCCAGCCGGGCCGGGTGGACGACCGAGGCGGACTACCTCGAGGGGCAGCGCACCGACCCGGACGGGGTCCGGGCCGTGATCAACACCCCCGACAGCGTCCTGATCGTCGTCGAGCGCTCCGGTGAGCTCGTCGCCTGCTGCCAGCTCGAACACCGCGGCGACCACGCCTACTTCGGGATGTTCGCCGTCCGCCCCGGCCTCCAGGGCGCCGGCCTCGGCAAGGAGATCCTCGCCGAGGCGGAGCGCCGCGCGCGCGAGGAGTGGGGCGCCAAGGAGATGCGGATGACGGTGGTGAACGTACGGGAGGAGCTCATCGCGTACTACGTGCGCCGCGGCTACCGGCGCACCGGCGAGTTCAGCCCCTTCCCGTACGGCGACCAGCGCTTCGGCGTCCCGCTCCGCGACGACCTGGCCTTCGAGCTGCTGGTCAAGTCGCTCTAGCGGACGGGGCCGCGGCGGCCCCGTCCGTTCCGTCAGGCCGTGAACCGGCCCGTGCTGCGGATCTCCGGGAAGTCGGTGGCCGCGCCGTCCAGTTCGAGCGCCCGCGCGAGGCGCAGGTGCTCCAGCGAGTTCACCGTCCAGCCGGTCACGCGCAGCCCGGCCCGGTGCGCCGATCCCACCGTCTCCAGGGTGAGCCGCCGCAGGTTCAGGGCGAGGCCCTGCGCGCCCGCGGCCAGGGCCCGGTCCACGACGTCCTCGGCCTCGTCCCCGGCGAGGTCCGAGTGCAGGACGGTCCGGGCGCCCGGCACCAGCCGGGCCGCTTCGGCCAGTACGGCGTCCTGGAACGAGGCCACCTCCACGCGTGCGACCGCGTCGCGGCGCACCACGAGCTCCGCGAGCGCCGCAGCGGCGGCCCGGTCCCGTACCGACACCTGGAGCGGGATCCGGACCGCGTCCAGGACCTCCTCGAAGACCGGCACCCGTTCGCCCTGTCCGGCGTCGAGCTCGCGCAGCTCGGCCAGGGTCAGATCGGCGACGGCGCCCGTGCCGTCGGTGGTCCGGTCCACCTCGGCGTCGTGCAGGACGACGAGGACGCCGTCCTTGCTCAGCTGCACACCCAGCGCGATGGCGTCCATGCCGGCTCGCTCCGCGCGGACGAACGACCGCAGGGTGTTCTCCGGCTCGACACCCATGACCCCGCGGTGACCGATGGTGAGGAAAGTCAAGGTTCTCTCGCTTCCGTCGACGGCGGCTCCCCGCGCGGTCGCTCCGTCCCAGGTCCGGCCGCGCGCGGTGAGGCGCATGCTAGTGGCCCCCGCCCGCGTTGGGACCGCCCGTGCAGAGCCCCGGATTGCGCGTACGACCGGTTCCCGCCAGGGCCGTACGCCCCCCGGGGGCCGTCGGCGGGCCGCCCGGGCCCGTGTCGCGTCACCCGCGCGTGGGCGCGCCTCCACGACCTTGACGGAAGGGCGAAGCCGTCGCCCGGACGGCGGGCGGCGGGAAGAATTGCGGTAACGATAGGGGTACCACCGAATAATTTCCTGAGCGACCTCTTGAGCAGGAGAGCCTCCCGTGCATACGCTGTGCTGACGTGAGGTTCTCCTGTGGAGGAAGTGACATGACGGAAACTCTTGTGCCGGCAACTGGCGGCGCGGTGATAGCCGCCGGCGCGCGGGTGGTCGACCACCCTGCGTGGCCCGAGCTCAAGGCCGCCGTGGAGGAGATCCGCCCCTGGCAGGCCAAGGACGGTTCGATCGACTTCGAGGCCGCGGACGCCCCCTCCCGCGCCGACGTCGAGGCCGCCGTCGAGCGTGCGGTCGGCGCCGTCGAGACGCTGTCTCCGCTGCTGCCGCACGCCGCCGCGTACCACAAGGCGCTCGTCGCCGACCTGCGCAAGTGGGTCGCCGAGGGCTTCGGCGTGCCGGACTTCCTGGACTCCCTGCTGGCCTTCCAGCCCGCCTCCGAGCGCGCCGACGGCCTCCAGCACCTGGTCGTCTTCCCCATGTACACGCAGAACGGCAACCCGGACCGCAACTTCGAGGCCGTCGTCCTGAAGATGGTGTGGCCCGACTGGCTCTCCGAGCTGGAGCGCACCCGGTACGACAACCCGCTGTTCCTCGGCATCACCTTCGAGGACTTCACCCCGGGCTACGACACCCACTCCGCCGTGCTGTTCCCGGAGACCATCGCCGTCCGCGAGGCCCCCGAGCGCTTCACCTGGGGCGGCATCTTCTGCGACCGTGAGGCCGCCCGCTACCGCAAGGTCACCGAGGCCGCCGTCGACATCCTCGGCATCGAGCTGCCCGAGGACATCGCGCGCATGGTCGAGGACCAGGAGCGCTGCGAGAAGGCCTTCGTCCTGTGGGACATGGTCCACGACCGCACCCACAGCCACGGCGACCTGCCGTTCGACCCCTTCATGATCAAGCAGCGCCAGCCGTTCTGGATGTACGGCCTGGAGGAGCTGCGCTGCGACCTCACCGCCTTCAAGGAGGCCGTGAAGCTCGAGTCCGAGGGCAACGAGCACGGCCGTGACGTGCAGTACGCCGTCCTCTTCGACCGGATGTTCCGCTTCCCGGTCTCGGGCGACCGCAACCGCAACTACGACGGTCTCGGCGGTCAGCTGCTCTTCGCGTACCTCCACAAGCACGACGTCGTGCGCTGGACGGACAACAAGCTGAAGATCGACTGGATGCGTGCCCCGCAGGTCACCAACCAGCTCTGCGGCGAGATCGAGGACCTGTACCGGGCCGGCATCGACCGCCCGAAGCTCGTGCACTGGTTCAAGGCGTACGAGCTCGTCTCCACCTACCTCGCCCCGCACCCCGGTTCCAAGTGGGCCAAGGGCCCCGACGCCCTCGACCTGACGCAGCCGCCGCGCAAGCTCGTGGACGACGTGCTTCCGGACGAGTTTCCGCTGAGCATGTTCTATGAGGCGCTCGCGAAGAAGCTCAAGGGTGTGATCGCCTCCACGAAGGGCATCACCGCACCGAACGCCGAGTCGGCCGAGCGGGCCGCCGCGTGAGCACTCGCCCACAGGAGGCTGCACAGATGAACACGGGGAACAACGCGAACGGCACGCTGAAGGGCGCCGTCGTGGCGGTCGCCGGTGCCGGCGGTCCCGCCGGCCGGGCGGCGCTGCTCCGCCTCGCCGAGGCCGGCGCGGTGGTCGTCGCGTCCGACGCCGACCCGGCGCGGCTCGCCGAGGCCGTGGACGCGGCCCGCTACGCCCACGGCGGTGCCACCGTCACGGGCGACACGGTGGACCTGCTCGACCTGGAGGCCACCAAGGCCTGGGCCGACCGCACGGAGAAGGAGTTCGGCCACGTGGACGGACTCGTCCACCTCGTCGGCGGCTGGCGCGGCAGCACCTCCTTCACCGAGACCGACCTCGCGGACTGGGACTTCCTGGAGAAGCTCCTGATCCGCACCGTCCAGCACACCTCGATGGCCTTCCACGACGCGCTGCTGCGCAGCGACCGGGGCCGCTACGTCCTGGTCAGCCAGTCCGGCGCGCACAAGCCGGTCGCCAACAACGCCGCGTACAACGCGGGCAAGGCGGCCGCCGAGGCGTGGACGCTGGCCATGGCCGACTCCTTCCGCAAGGCAGGGGGCGAGCAGGGCCCGGGCGCCGCGGCTGCGATCCTGGTGATCAAGGCACTGGTGCACGACGCGATGCGCGCCGAGCGCCCGAATGCGAAGTTCGCGGGCTTCACCGACGTCAAGGAGCTGGCCGAGGCCATCGCCGGCGTGTGGGAGCAGTCCGCCACCGATGTGAACGGACAGCGTCTGTGGCTCACTCCGCAACCGTGAAGACCGATGCCCGCCGCCACCACGATCCGGCGGTACGCGGTTTCGCGAGCGACAACTACGCAGGGGTCCATCCGGAGATCCTGGAGGCCATTGCCCTGGCCAATGGCGGCCACCAGGTCGCCTACGGCGAGGACGAGTACACCGAGCACCTGCAGAAGATCATCCGCAGCCACTTCGGCCCGTACGCGGAGGCCTTCCCGGTCTTCAACGGCACCGGCGCGAACGTCACGGCCCTGCAGGCCATGACCGACCGCTGGGGTGCGGTGATCTGCGCCAAGACCGCCCACATCAACGTGGACGAGGGCGGCGCGCCCGAGCGCATGGCGGGCCTGAAGCTGCTGACCGTCCCCACCCCGGACGGCAAGCTCACCCCCGAGCTCATCGACCAGGAGGCCTGGGGCTTCGAGGACGAGCACCGGGCGATGCCGCAGGTCGTGTCGATCACCCAGAACACCGAGCTGGGCACGGTCTACACCCCGGACGAGATCCGGGCGATCTGCGAGCACGCGCACGCGCTCGGCATGAAGGTCCACCTCGACGGGGCCCGCATAGCCAACGCCGCGGCCTCCCTCGACGTGCCGATGCGCACGTTCACCAATGCGGTGGGCGTCGACGTGCTGTCCTACGGCGGCACCAAGAACGGCATGATGTTCGGCGAGGCCGTGGTCGTGGTCAACCCGGACGCGGTCCGGCAGATGAAGCACATCCGCAAGATGTCGATGCAGCTCGCGTCGAAGATGCGGTTCGTGTCCGTGCAGCTCGAGGCCCTGCTCGCCAAGGACCTGTGGCTGCGCAACGCCCGGCACGCCAACGAGATGGCGCAGCGGCTGGCTGCGGGCGTCCGCGAGACCGACGGGGTGGAGATCCTCTACCCGGTGCAGGCCAACGCGGTGTTCGCGAAGCTGCCGCACGAGGTGTCGCGGCGGCTGCAGCAGCGCTACCGCTTCTACTTCTGGGACGAGGCCGCCGGCCACGTGCGCTGGATGTGCGGCTACGACACCCAGGAGGAGGACGTCGACGGCTTCCTCCAGGCGCTGAAGGAAGAGATGTCCCGCTAGCCGACAGCGCCGGGCCCTTCGAATCTTCTGAATATTTATACCGAGGACCGCAAATTCATTGATTTGCGGTCCTCGGTGTGCCTATCCTCGGAGTCATGGAGCTGATCCAGCAGAACCCCGACATCCACGACTATCTGGCTGCCGACGAGGTGATAGACCACGGCCACCCCGTGGTGCAGGAGATCGCAGACACCTTCTGGTTCGCCACCGGCAGTGCATACTCATACGCCGAGACGGTATTCGACTTCGTCCGCGACACCATCCCGCACTCGGCCGACTCCGGCGACCCGCGGGTCGCCTGGCGCGCCTCCGACGTGCTCAGCACCCGTAACGGCATCTGCTACGCCAAGGCCCACGCCCTGGTGGCCCTGCTCCGGGCCAAGGGCATCCCCGCAGGCCTGTGCTACCAGCGGCTCACCGACGATCATCAGTGCAGCGACAGCTGCTCCAGTGGAGCCGGGGCTTGCCCCGGGGGCTCCCGGCCCGCCGTCCACGGCCTGGTCGCCCTCCGGATGCCCTGCAGCAGCCGGTGGTACCGGCAGGACCCGCGCGGCAACAAGCCCGGCGTGGACGCCCGGTTCTCCCTCGACGCCGAGCGGCTCGCCTTCCCCGTACGGCCCGAGCTCGGCGAGATCGACTACCCCGAGCTGTACGCCACCGCCCACCCGGCCGTGCTCAAGGTGCTCCGGGAGTCCGCCGACCGGTCCCGGATGTGGCGGAACCTGCCGGTGGAGCTGTAGCCGCGGCGGCCGCTGCGGCGGTGCCGCGCGGCGCCAGCCGTGCGTGCAGCAGGGCCGACACCAGGATCAGTACGGCGACCCCGGACAGCAGCGCCTGCGGCGGCGCCCCGGCGGCGAGCCCCACGACGGCGGCGCCGAGGGATGCCGCGGTCGTCTTGAGGCCCGCGCCCAGCGTGAACACCTGGGTCCGCACGCCCTCGGGGGCACAGGCCGCGCGGACGCGGAGCGTCGCCGTCAGCAGCGGCCCGTCGCACACCCCGGCGGCGGCGAACAGCGCCGCCGCGACGGGGACGGAGGGCGAGAAGGCGGCCGCGGCCAGCGCGACCCCGGTCCCCGCCATCGCCCACCGCGCCAGCCGACCGGGGTCCAGGCCCGTGATCCGCCCGAAGGTCAGCGAGCCCGCCAGCGCGCCCAGCGCGAAGGCCGTCATCAGCACACCGCCCGCCCCCGGACTGCCGAGCCGGGTGGCCAGCAGGACCGAGGTGGCGGTGAGCGAGCCGAGCCCGGCGAAGGCGAGGCTCGTGGCCGCGGTGATCGCCCGCAGCTCCCGGATCCGCCACAGGGCCGAGAGTCCGGCTCCGAGCCCCGCCTTCGGCCCCGTTCGGTGCGGGGCGTCCCGCTGTGCCCCGAGCGGGGGTTCGTACGGGAGCGTCGCGGCCAGGCCCGCCGCGAGCGCGCAGGTCCCGGCCAGGGCCGCCATCGCGGGCGCGGCCGAACCGAGCGCGGCGACCAGGCCCACCGCGGCCGGGGCCACCACGGAGGCGGCGTTGTAGGTCGCCGCGTCCCAGGCGTACGCCCGGTCCCGGCCGGGCCCCGCCGGGACCAGCCCGGCCACCAGACTGGACATCCCGCCCGTCACCATCGGCCCGCAGCTCCCGCCGAACACTGCCACGCCGAGCACCACCGCAGTAGGCGCCCGGCCCAGCAGCAGGGCCAGCGCCGCCGCCGCGGCCGTGAACCCGGCGAGCGCCCCCACGTGGAAGAGGCGCGGCCGGCCGGCCCGCGCCGCGGCAGCCCCGGCGAGCGGGGCCGCCAGGACGTGCGGAGCCAGCCACGCGGTCAGCACATAGGCGCCGTGCGCCGCGCTCCCGGTCCGCTCCAGGGCCAGCAGCATCACCGCCAGGCCCATCCCCTCCGAGGCCGTCCGCGCCGCGACCGCCGCTGCCAGGTACCGCCCGAATACGGGCATCCCGGATCCCTCCCCGGCCATGTAACGTGATGGTCGTACAAGACGTTACGCGGTGCGGGCGTACGGCGAAAGGATCCCGGGATGACCGACTCCGCCCAGGGGTTCTCCGCGGCCCGGCGGCTGATCGAGCTCGCCGAGGCGGTCCGCGCCGACCCCGGCCTGCCGCGCGCCGACCTCGCGGCGCTGCTCGGCCGGCACGGGGAGCACCCGGCCGACCTCGCGCCCGAAGCCTTCACGGAAGCGGACGCGGACGGGCTGCGCGCCGCCGCACGGCGGATGGCGGAGGTCCTCGCCGAACCCGACGAGGACCGCGCCGCGCAGGCACTCAACGCGCTCTTCGCGCAGTACGCCACCCGGCCCCGCCTGACCCGGCACGACGGCCACCCCTGGCACCTTCACGTCGACCGGGGCGACGCAGCCGGGTGGGGCGACTGGCTCCTGGCCTCCGGGGCCCTGGCCCTCGCCCAGCTGCTCACCGAGCACGGCCGCATCGCGTGGGGCGCCTGCGCCGCCGCCGGCTGCGGACGGCTCTTCCTCGCCGGCGGCCCCGGCAGCCCGCGCCGCTACTGCTCCTCCACGTGCGCCACCCGCGAACGGGTCGCCGCGCACCGCCGCCGCAAGCGGACGAAGGCCGCCGAAGCCGCGGGCTGAGGCGGCCGCTGCGCGGAGCCGTTTCCCCTCCCCGCCCCTTCCCGAACTGGGGCTCCGCCCCAGACCCCGCGCTCAAACGCCGGCGGGGCTGATAAATCAGCCCCGCCGGCGTTTGAGGCGGGGGGTGCCCCCCCCCGTTGGGGGGGGGGGGTGCGGGCGGGGCCCGGTTTGCGGGAAGGGTGGGGCCGGGCCCCGGCGCCCCGGCCC